>DALTWN010000229.1 GCA_029987045.1 Methanocorpusculum sp. | reverse complement strand
GTGACATTTTGGTTAACAGCCAAACACTCTACCAACTGAGTTATGGCGGCACAACTCTTGCCTAATTAAATAGGATAACGAACGTATTAAATGTTTTTATTCTTCGGTGTGTAACTGCCGAAGTTTGAGAATGAGGGCATCAAGGTCATTATCGAATCCTTTCAACATAATAAACGCCTTTTCCGTTGCAATTGCACCGGATGTTGTTGCCTGGATGTACCCCATCTGTTCCAGGACACGCAGAGAATATCTGACATGATGCTGGGAATCATGCAGAACATCAGTCAGTTTCATGATTCCTATCGGGCCATTCTTCACGACTGCCTGCAACACCCCCATATGACGCTGAATGAGCTCAATTTCATTGTCGAGTTTCTCGAGCATCCTATTCACACTTCCTTTTTATTTTCAGGAGACGCAGAAGCGTTTGCCTGTTGTTCCGCGGCAATTTCCGCACGCAGTTCTGCTTCCAGCTCGGCGCGGATCCGGGCACGTTCTTCGTCTTCTTTCGCCTGAGCTGCGGCCATACGTTCCGCCTTTGTCGTTCCATGAACTGCAAGCCATGATTTGGTCCTGCGATAATTCCGGATAAAGAAGACAAGAGATACGACGGCGATAATACCGCATACGATAATTACGGGGATTTTCGGCGCCCATGTCGCGGGAACTATGATTCCTACGGCAATAGCGATTGCAGCGGTCAATATCAGTAAATCCAAAAGAAGGACCAGAGCCCTATACTTGCCTTTAAATTCGACCCGTTCCTCGTCGTTCATAAGTATGTTATTATGTGTCATGGTAGCATAAAAACTACATCACTGCACATACAATGTATACTATCATACAGGAGACGTCAATATATGGATATTTCACTGCTGAAAGAGCGGCTGAACCAGCAGGATTGCGATGCCTATGTCATCTACGACTCGGCTGAAAACTGCGATATGCGCTATCTGAGCGGATTTCTGGCATCAGATCCGTACCTCTATCTCTGCAAACGTGACGGCGCAGAATGCCTGATTGTGGCATCCATGGAAGAACTCAGAGCAACACGGGAAGCGCGCTGTCCGGTCATTTCACGGACGTCTGCAGGATTTACAAAATATATCGAAGACGGATGCAAGGCAGATGAAGCGGCTGCGAAGATGCTGAAGTCCTATTGTGCCGGTACACCAGACGCCAAATGCAGAATCCTGGTTCCCTACTCGATGCCGGCAGGATTCGCGCGCGCATTGTCAGCCGAGACGGATGTTGTCATCGATACCGATACCGTAACCCAGATGCGTGCGGTGAAGACGCCTGAAGAGCTTGCCATGATACTCGCGGTACAGAAAGAGAATGAACGCGGCGTACATCTCGCGGTAGATACCATCAGGAAAGCAGATATCGATGAAAACAACGGCCTAATCTTCGAGGATAAACCGCTTACTTCGGAGATGATCAGAACCATTCTCCATGAAACCTTCTATGAACACGGCCTGGAAGACCGGGATACGATCATCTCCTGCGCTGGCGATACGGCGCTACCACATGCACGCGGGGAAGGACAACTGCGGGCATATCAGCCGATCGTCATGGACGTGTTCCCTCGCGGAAACAACGGCTATTTTGCCGACATGACACGTACCGTTTCCAAAGGAAAGCCGTCCGATGAAATCTGCGCAATGTACAAGGCAGTCCATGATGCAAAAGAACTTGCGCTGAACATGATCAGACCGGGAATCACCGGAGCAGAAGTCCACAATGCCGTTGCGGAATATTTCAAGACCTGCGGCTATGAAACCGCAGGAACCTCCGGATTCATCCACAGTCTCGGCCATGGCGTCGGACTCGCCATCCACGAAAGCCCGTCTCTCTCTCCACGGGGGGAGACCCTTGTTCCCGGCAATGTAGTCACCATCGAACCCGGCCTCTATTATCCAGGAACCGGTGGAGTGCGTCTCGAAGACATGGGAGTCGTAACGGAAAGCGGATTTGATACATTTACTACCTTTGAAGAGGATTTAATATTAGCATGAACGATAC
>DALTWN010000033.1 GCA_029987045.1 Methanocorpusculum sp. | reverse complement strand
TAAGTTAAGGAAGTATTTCCTAAATTCCCATTCCTGCTACATAACTATTGGACGCCAACACTTAAGAGTGTTGCCATATTACCGGTAAAAAAAGTTATGATGATTATATGAATAATTTTAACAATTACCCATATATGATTAACATTATTCCTACAGCCTTATCCGCGGGCAAGCGCGATGTCGATGTCCATATTCAGCATCTCGTTGTCGATGAGACCTGCCGCATACGGATTGACGGTCAGCGATATCGTCGATCCGTCACTGGTGAAATCCAGTGATTTGTCGCCGATCGTACCGCGGTAGGTCGTTCCATCCAGATGCTGCCAGGTACCGTCGATAGAGAACTCCTTGTTCTCGATTTCGGCGATCGGTGCATTGGCCACGCCGGAAATCGTCATCGTTCCGTCCGGCCGGGCATTCAGCGTGAAATCAGCGGTGGCAAACCCGAAGAAGAGCGATTTCGAACCGTACCATGTTCCTGCCAGCGGATCGGCGTTCGGTATCGGAGTCGAAACCGCGGTCGGCTGTACGGTCGATACCGGGGCGGCCGCCGGAACAGAAGACGAACCCGCGAGAGAACCCCAGGTGACACCCGGAATCAGACCGAAGGTGATCGAAACACCGGCAATGATCAGTACAAGACCGACAATAAGGAAAACAAGACGTAATTTGCCCATGCTTTTACGTATGCAGAGGGAATAAAAAAAGATTTCGCGGGGAGAGGATTACTCCTCGGAGATGACCTGCAGACCGGACACCCGCATCTTCGGCACCAGTGCGCCGGTGACCGCCTTCGTGTTCTTCGAAACGGAAACCGCTCCGGCGAGGATCTCGAAGACGTTGCCGGCGAGCATGGCTTTGCGTACCGGCTGGAGAAATTCTCCGTTCTCGGCAAGGAATGCGTTCGCCGTCTCGACGGAGAATTCACCGGTGAGCGGATTGGCGGTATGTGCGCCGATGACTTCCTTCACGTACAGACAGGGGCGTTCCAGCACGTCCTCGACCGGGGCTGCAATCGTAAGACAGTGCGGACCGATGACCGTACTTCCTGCACCGGTACGGTGGGCATGGCCCGTCGAACGGACACCTGCCTGTGCCGCGGTCTTTGCATCGTAGAGATACGAGGAAAGGACACCGTTACGGATGATATCGAGATCCCGTGCCGGTGTTCCTTCGGTATCGAATCTGCGCCATGCCGATCCGTCCGGATGCAGCGGGACATCGGTTATGGAAAGAGCAGGATCTGCAACCTGCTGCTGCAGTTTTCCGGCATAGACGGATTTGCCCGTCAGGACATTCCTGCCGTCGACGGCATCCATCAGCAGTTCAAGAACCAGGGAATCGACGACATCCTCGGAGAACACCACATCGTATTTTCCGGATTCGATGGATTTGCCGTTCCGGGAAGCTGATGCATAGAATGCAGTCTCTTCACCGACGGTCTCCGGAGAAATGCGGGACGCGAACGGCGAAGATTCACTCGAATATCCGGTCGATCCTTCGCAGATTGCATCCATGCCGAGTGCTACTTCGGAGTATTCGCGGCTGAGATCGACACCGTGCGTATTCATCAGATGCGAAAATCCCTTCGTAAGCGTGACACCGCCCGAAACCGGCCGGGATTCCGGATACTTTGCAGCGCCTGCGTTCATGCGGGACAGATATTCCGCCGCTGCATCCGCACTGATCTCCAGGTCGCGGTCGACCGGATCCTTGCCTGCAGGAACCGCGGCTTTTTCCGGGAATCCGGTCCAGTCCTTCACCTGATCGGAAAGATTCGCCGAACTCAGTGCCGATGCGATCGCATCGTCGATGCGGGTGATATCCGAGGTAGCCGAGATACCGATTCTCCCGTTCTTGACGACACGAAGATAGACCATGGTGCCGGCATGCTCGAAGACGGACGAGATTTCCGTACCGCGCTGTTCGAGCGACAGATCGTTGTAGGCGGTAAGATAGACTTCGGCTTCATCCGCCTGTTTCGCCGCACGGCGAAGTACCGATTCGATATCGAGTTCACTCATTTCCGGCACCTCCCACCGTCGCCTGTGTCAGATAGACATACGGCGCTCCGTCGGAAACCGGAACGTTCTGACCCTTGCCGCACATACCAGACGACATCCTGCGTTCCTTGCCGCAGAGAGCGATGTTGTGCAACACCGATAAGATATCGCCGGAAAGCGATACGTCGCGCAGCATCTGTGTCGTCTCGCCGTTCACGATGCGGTATCCGTATTTCGCATTGAACTGGAACACGCCGCGTCCCGGATCGACCTGACCTCCGCGGGACCCGATCAGCAGGACACCATTCTTACAGGTCTCCAGTATCTCTTCATAGGTCGCATCGCCTTCCTTGATGTAGGTATTGCTCATCCGCACGAGCGGCTGCATTCCCGGTTCCGCACGGGCATGACCAGCTTCGCCGGACTCAAGACCGACGGCAGCAAGCGTCTCACGCGAATGCATGAACTTGTTGACGACACCCTGCTTGATGAGTTCGCAGGGACCTGCTGCAACGCCTTCCGCATCGAACGGTTCATAGCCGTATCCGTGCATGGACGGATCGTCGATGATCGTCACGAGTTTCGATCCGACCTGTTCACCGCGGCGCGGACCAAGAACCGATACGCCGTCGCGGACCTGATCTCCTTCCGATGCATGGCCGACGGCTTCATGCGCGAACACGCCGCCGATCGCCGGATCGAGAACCGCCGGCATCGTTCCTCCCGGAACCGCCTTCGCCTTCAGGAGATCGAGCGCCGTCTTCGCACAGGATTCAGCCTTGCCGATGAAATCGGTAATCCGCAGCGGACCGACGACGGCATCCTGCTCATAGTTCATCTGCATATCTGCACCGTCGACCGCGACCGCCGTTACGGTATAGAGCGTGCGGCATACCGAGGAAGAGGCCTCATATCCGTTCGAATCCTCGAAGAAGACATCCTGATACTGCTCGGCATACCGTGCAGTCGTCGCCGCGATTCCCGGCAGTTTCGCCGCGTGTTCGAGCGTCAGGAGTTCAGCGGTTTTTTCTTCCAGCGGACGGGCCGCCTGTTCCTTCGCGGATGCATTCCATGACCGCGGCGTACCGTACGGAACATCCGCGATATCCGCTCTGACACCGGCACGTTCGGCTATCTTCGCCGCACGTTCGACGGCCGCACGTTTCTCCTTTTCGTTGTCCATATCGAACGGCGACACACAGGCATATCCCCATCCCTTGCTTCCGAGCACACGGATGAGCGCCTTGCCGTAATACGACGAGCCGGCATTTTCCACAGCTCCGTTCTCGATCTGGACCTGGGTGGTCTCACCGTTGACCAGACGGATATCGAAGTATCGTATCGTATCCATATGCCTATTCTATAGGCATGCTGGAGAAAAAGAGATTACGGCCGGTGATGACCGGACGATTTTCTGCCGGATGCGGCAGGCTGCGGCGGAAGACCGGTTTCTTCGGTGATTCCTCGCTGGAAATGTGCCGATGTCACACCACCGGAACAGAGCGACCGGATCTCCTCCTTGACCGCTTTTCCGGAAGCTCCTTCGATCACCTGACGGTACGCGGCGACCATTCTCCGGATATATTCCGGACTTCTTCCGCGGGCATCGATGGAAACGACATCGACCCCCCACGATGCGAGATCGCGGACATATTCGATCAGACAGATCTCTGCTGCATTGAGGATATGCGTTCTGCAGTCGCTGTCGGTTCTGATCCGGAACATACGGTCGGTCTTGTCCTTCAGTGCCCATGCCTGGTTGCACGACCTGCATCCTTCCGCGGTCGCCGGAATGCAGTTCTCCGTGATCATGACCTCCAGGCTTCCCTGGACCAGCACTTCGATACGCGGCGGATGGGCATATCCGGCAAGCCGGTGCATCAGTTCCCGGATCTGTTTTCCGGACAGTTCCGGTGAGAGGGCGACCTGCCGGCATGACTTGCCGAACAGATTCGCGGTGCGGGCATTGGTGATGTTGAGACCGATACCGCCATAGCGCGGAATGTTCGCCAGATATTCGGATACCCCGACGGATTCGGTCATGATTCCCGCGGCGGAAGCAGGAATCCTTTCGAGATGATGCATCAGGTCATGTTCGGCGATGATACGCGGCAGCTTATAGACGACCGGGATATCGTAGACTTCCTCGAATCCTTCGTAGATGACGCCGGCTCCTGCCGCATGGGCGACCTTCGCACCGGTGACCGTGTCGGTATACACCATGATCTCCGGCACCGTCTCCGTGAACTTTCCGCCTTCCTTTTCCGGAATCTCGCGGGTCCTGCGGACACGTTTCTCGGAAAGACTCCGGGAACATTCGTCGAGGAACGCACGACGGAGATCGGCGATCACACCCATCGGCAGGAATCCGGTGCCGTCGTATTCCATCTGCAGATTGCGGACGACGAACGGTGTTCCGCCGGTCTTGCGCATCTGTGTCTCGACCGCTTCCTGCGACACCGGTTTCGATTTCGCGTCCATCAGCGGAATCGAGGAAACCGCTTTCTTTCCGTTTCCGATGACGACGAGTCTCCGGTCTGCATCGACACCGACGACGATATCGAGCGGGATCCGCCCGCCCGCCGGTCTGGAAAGGATTGCCGATGCGAGATGTGCGGTCTTCAGGCGGCTGGTGATCCAGAGTTCGCTTCCTTCGACCACATCTTCGGGTGCCGGAATCTTGTATGCATCGCCTTCGGGGAACAGATACGGTTCCTTGTTCAGCGCGAATCCGACTTCACGGCCGGCGAACTTGAACACCAGACCGTCGCCGGTATCCGGAACCGGTCCTTCGATCTTGACGACGACTTTTCCGCGTTTCCGGTCGAGTCCCGAAACATATCCTGCATACACGCCGCGGTTGTTTGGTTTTTCCCAGTTCATGATCTGCGCTTTTCCGCCGTTACCTTCCGCCAGGAGATATCCTTTGGTGAATCCGCGGTTGAACGCGAATGCGAGATTCTCCATATCCTCCTGTTTCGGTTCGAACGTTCCCGCTGCGATCGCATCCAGGGCCTTGCGGTAGATGGAGGTGACGACCGCCACATACTCCGGCGTCTTCATGCGTCCTTCGATCTTCAGGGCGGACACTCCGCTCGCACAGACCGCTTCAAGGTCGGGATAGAGGCAGATATCCTTCGTACTGAGGATATAGTTTCCTTTCGTGGCGACCGGGTCACCACCTGCAAACAGCGTATAGGGTTTTCTGCACGGCTGTGCGCACATGCCGTTGTTCCCGCTTCTTCCACCGATGGCGGAGGAGAACAGACACTGTCCCGAATAACAGTAGCAGAGCGCTCCGTGGACGAAGATCTCGATACCGATATCGTGTTCTGCCGCTGCCTTGCAGATCGCGGTCACATCCGCAATCGCAGTTTCGCGGGCAAGAACGATACGGGATATGCCGTGAGCCGCGGCGAACGCGACGCCCGCGGTATTGGTGACCGTCATCTGGGTACTTGCATGCACCGGCAGATCCGGCACGATTTCGCGGGCGAGAGTCAGCAGCCCGACATCCTGAACCAGCACGGCATCGGCATCCGCCTCGGACAGGAAACGGAGATATTCACCGGCCTCCGCCAGATCGGCATCCCGCATGAGGGTGTTCACGGTCACGTATACCTTGACACCGTACTGATGCGCATAGGCGATGGCGTCCGCCAGTTCCCTGCGGTCGAAGTTCGCCGCATACGCCCGTGCACCGAACAGCTTTCCGCCGAGATAGACGGCATCCGCTCCGGCATAGACTGCCGCTTTCAGTGCTTCCGGCGATCCTGCCGGTGCCAGCAGTTCAGGAATATTCATGATGTTTCATATATGCGCCTCCCCGCATATTCACAGTTTCGAAAGAATACCGGAAATCCGCGGATTCCGCAGAAATGTTCCCGGAATTGCCGTTCCGCTACGACAAAAGACGTCGGCAGGCACTGCAGATATCGAAAAACTGCAATTTTTTACAATTTTCAATAAATACATTAATATATTAAAAAGTCAAATTATTGTATTAGTGAGTAATTTTGAAGAGAAATATCAGTATCTCCAACCTCAAGCAGACTCCAATCGAGAAGCAGCGGGTCGAACTCGTCGAGCGTAAATGCATCGGCCACCCGGACAGTCTTGCCGACGGTGTCGCAGAAGCGGTATCACGTGCACTCTGCCGTGAATATATCAAGGAATGCGACGGAAACGTCCTTCACCACAACACCGACCAGGGCGAAGTCGTCGCCGGCGAATCCGCACCGGCATTCGGCGGCGGAAAGATCATCAAGCCGATCTACTTCCTGCTGACCGGCCGTGCGACCCGTTCCTTCAACGGCAAGACCTTCGCGACCGATGCGATCGCCGTCAAGGCAGCCCGCGACTATCTCCACGAGACCATGCCGACCTTCAACATGGATACCGATGTCATCGTCGACTGCAGAATGGGCGCCGGATCCACCGATCTCCAGGATGTCTTCAACACCAAGGCGGCCCACAAGGTCGCACCGCGTGCGAACGATACCTCCTTCGGTGTCGGCCATGCACCGTTCTCCGAGACCGAACAGATCGTCCTCGCACTCGACAAGTACATCGCGGAGACCTTCAGACCGAAACACCCGGCGCTCGGATACGATATCAAGCTCATGGGTATGCGTGACATCAACACGATCAACATCACGGTCGCCGCCGCAATGGTCGACCGCTACTGCTCCGGCATCGACGACTACGTCGAGACCAAGGAGAAGATGATCGAGGAGTTCACCAACGTCGCGAAACAGCTCACCGGCCGCAAGGTCAAGGTCGCCGTCAACACCGCGGATATCATCAAGAAGAACCACCAGTCCGTCTTCCTCACCGTCAACGGAACTTCCGCTGAAATGGGCGACGACGGTTCCGTCGGAAGAGGTAACCGCTGCAACGGACTGATCACCCCGAACAGACCGATGTCCATGGAAGCAACCTCCGGTAAGAACCCGATCAACCATATCGGAAAGATCTACAACCTGCTCTCCACCGAGATCGCAAAGGAATGCTGCCAGAAAGTCGACGGCATCGAAGAGATGTATGTCAGACTGCTGTCCCAGATCGGCCACCCGATCGATTACCCGCACGTCGCAAGCGTCCAGTGCATAACCAAGCGCGGATACACCTTCAAGGACTTCGCCGACCAGATCGACGAGATCGTCAACCGCCGCCTGGAAAACATCACCGACATCACCAAGCTCGTGATCGACGGCACCTTAAAGACCTTCTAACCGGGTCTTCACTTTTTCATTTTTTCGCATCGAACTGGCCACAGATTTCCGGATTGCGTTGCTCTGCAGATTCCTGCGTGGACGGATTGGTAAACCGACGGACCGACGCAGATACGACCAAATCTATTACATAACCCGGCACCAAATTATACTTCAGGAAAGGACACTGGATGAACAACACAACGGTGAAAAAATGGGCATTCCCGCTTGCCATCTGGCTCGTATTCGAGGCAATCGCGGTCATTCTCTGGCAGACCAAAGGTCAGATATTCTATCTCTGTAATTTCAGTTACATAGGTACGGCACTGGCTCTTGGAATAGTGCTGTACCTGTTCAAAGTGAAACATGCCCGGCACATAGTGCAGCTTCTGGTCGGAACATACCTCCTTGTCTATCTGGGGCTGATCTGCCAGGAAAACCTGCAGATCGAAGGATTCTGGTACTTCCTGTTCACCGGTGTCTTCGCAGGCGCGACCATCCACTATCTCATTGCAAAAATTATCGGACCGCTGTTCTTTGGAAGAGGATGGTGCGGATATGCCTGCTGGACCGCCATGGTCCTGGACTTCCTGCCATTCAAGACACCCGGGAAACCGGGAAGACGGACAGGTATCTTCCGCTATGCCTTGTTTGCCGCATCGCTTCTCCTTGTACTGGCATTGCTCATACTCCACCCTGAAAATATCCATCGGATATTGTTCATGGGATTCATCATCGGCAATCTCTTCTACTATCTTTCCGGAATCATTCTTGCGTTCATCTTCCGGGACAACCGTGCCTTTTGCAAGTACCTCTGTCCTATCACCGTATTCCTGAAACCGATGAGCTATTTTTCTCTGCTCCGGATAAAATGCCGCAGCGACATCTGTGTGTCCTGCGACAAATGCAAGACAGTCTGCCCCATGGAAGTCGATATGACGGACAATTCACGCAAACGGAAAAACGGAACCGAATGCATCCTGTGCATGGAATGCGTCAGGTCATGCCCGAAGGGGGCGCTGACGACCGACAGTATCCGAAAGAAAAACCGGATCTGAATTCACCGGCACCGTACATCCGACGATGCGCGACCGCTTTGGCTGTCATCTAAGGAACTCAAAAGAAAAGAAGTGCTGATGCCGGAATTCGAATCCGAGTCGCCGGCGTGAAAGGCCGGCATGATTGGCCACTACACTACATCAGCAAAGATGTGCGGTTTTTAACAACTGCCTATAATAGTTACCTTACGAAGCATATATACGTTTCGAAAGGCCGTTCTAATCGTTCAGTAAAAGAAAAATGGGGTAAAAACCCCCTGCTTAAATCAGCTTCGAGCGCTGGAGTTTCAGCAGATCTTCGGTGGTGAGCTTTTCTCCGCTCTTGAAAGCATTGAAGATGGTCTCTGCTTCCTTGCGTGCGGACTTGTTCTCCTTGACGGCCTTTACCTTCTTCTGCTTGGTCTTCATGCCGGTAATGACCTTGTCATAGTCGCGAAGCTGCTTCTGGCACTCGATGAACTTCTTGTGCTCAGCGTCAGCTGCTTCCTGTGCTTCGACGAACTGCTTGTGCTTTGCGTCTGCGCCTTCGCGTG
>DALTWN010000032.1 GCA_029987045.1 Methanocorpusculum sp. | reverse complement strand
TATCAGATGTAGTGAATGATATCAGAAAAGTGTAACGGAGGTGAGTCGGTTTAACGATGGGTAATGACTCCATCACCGCTCGCCCATTGCACTGTTACATGGTAATGTTATGATCTTCGAGTATATAATCATTCCCCGAATACTATGAAAGAGAAGGGGTTTGACCCCCTATCTCTTTCTGATCAGCTTTACCCACATCCGTATTTCTGCGGATATAAGTATCACGATCATCGTGAATAGCAGTGCAATGGACATTAAACACCTCCATTTTTGTTGCTCTGGGTCATTACTCCAAGCATTACTATCATTTGTACTTTGAAATATTGAATCTTCACACGGTTCGTCGAAGACCCAAAATTGTACTGGTTTTCCGGACGTGTACACTGCGTTAACAGATGTCGACTGACCTGTATAGAATTTTGAAAAAAATGTACTGGTTTTCTGGACGAGTACATGGCGTTGACAGATGCCGGTATGCAGTACAGGAAAAGTATCTGTAGAAAAAGAAAAGAGGGGAATCAGTCGTCTGACTGATTTTTAGTCGGTTGCCATTGCTTCGACCGGGTTGAGGTTTGCCGCATGGAATGCCGGATACAGACCTGCACCGACACAGACCAGGACACCGATGATGATACCCATCGGGATGTAGATCAGGACCGACAGGCTCGCCATGACTTCCAGACATCCCATCAGGTTCAGCACGAACGGTACCGATATGACCGAGAGGATGACACCGATTCCCGCACCGATGAGTCCGATCATGCCGGCTTCGTAGATGAACATCTGCAGGACCTGCCGTTTCTTGGTACCGATACTTCTGAGGATACCGATTTCACGGGTACGTTCCTTGACGGACATCAGCATGACATTGACGATTGCGACTGCCGCGACGATCAGGGAGATCGAACTGAGTGCAGTTCTGAAGACACCGATCATGTCGAGGACTTCATTCAAGGATTCGACCGTCTCGTAACTGTTGGTGATGGTAACCTTGTCGTCTTCATCCTTGTACGGCTTGCCGTTCATCTTGCGTTCGACGGCATCTTCCATCGGCGTCAGGATGTACGGATCATCGACGATGACCATACAGTAGGAGTAGAGACCGTAGTTGTTTCCGAGAAGGTTGCGGTAGAGATCGAGCGTACCGAACAGCATGCACAGATCCCGCGACATCGACATCATCTTGGTCATCTGCGTGGATTCGATGATACCGGTCACACGCAGGGTGACTTTCTCGCCTTTGGTATTCGTCGTCGAGATTCTGCTGTTGACGTGAAGGCCGTGTTTTTCCGCGTATTCGCTGAGGATGAGGACTCCTCCGGAACTGGTCGGGATGCTGCCTTCTTCCAGGTGTCCCTCCATCGATGCTTCCATACCATCCTCGCTCATACCGATGACGATGGCGTATGCGGAATCCCCGTTCGCCGTGACACGTTTATATCCCATGTTCGCGGTCGCTATGGTGTAGTCGGTCGATACCGAAGCAACAGCGTTTTCAATATCCTTGACGTCCTTTTCGGAAAGGCCCGTCACCTGGTTGCCATCGATGAATTTCTCTTCGATGGATGATATCTGCAGACTGTTCGCATTCGCGGATATCGTGTCGTTGATGTTTTCCTGCAGTCCTGCCCCCACCATGCCGAGTGCACAGATGGTGAAGACACCGATGACGATACCGATCATCGAGAGTGCTGTTCTGAACTTGTTGAGTTTCAGGTTGCGGACGGCAAGCGAGAAGACAAGTGAACTCATTCTACGATCTCACCGTCCTTGATGATGATGGTACGGTCCGCATATTTCGCGGTTTCCGGGTTATGGGTGACCATCAGTACGGTCCTGCCTTCCTTGTGGAGCTTGTCGAGGATTTCCATGACCTGGATACTCATCTTGGAATCCAGGTTGCCGGTCGGTTCATCGCAGAGCAGGAACGTCGGATCGTTCGCGAGTGCTCTGGCGATGGCTACACGCTGCTGCTGACCGCCGGAAAGTTCGTACGGTGTATGCGCCATACGGTCGTCAGGAATTCCTACCATATTGAGCAGTTTCTTGACTCGGGGGTAATGGTCGGCATGTCCGTAGCGGAGCAGCAGCGGATACTCGACGTTCTCGTACGCCGTCAGGAGTGAAATCAGATTGAATTTCTGGAAGATGAACCCTACCGTATCGCGACGGTGTACGGTCAGTTCGTCATCACTCATATCGGTCGTGGATACGCCGTTGATCTTGATGACACCGGTTGTCGGTACGTCAAGACAGCCGATAATATTCATAAGTGTGGATTTGCCTGAACCCGACGGACCCATGATGGCCACGAATTCTCCTTTCTGGATGGAGAAATTGACATGATTCAGGGCATAGACGTCGCCTGCCGGCATGCGGTAGACTTTGGTGACGTCATGCAGTTCCACAACGGGAACATCTGTCATTGCAGTCACCTGCTCAGTGTCTCTTTGATTTCTTGCTCTTTCTGACGACAGCGACGACAATGAGGACGATGATGAGGATGACGATGATCGTGGTGATGATTGCCGGTGCCGGATTCGTCTCTTCAACATTGATATGGTTAGAGACGTTGAGCTTGTAGGTGTCGATGACGTGGTTGCGGTTCGTGTCCTTGTAATCGGTGACAATCGTCAGGATACCGTTTTCCGGCATCTTGAACGTGAGGGTGAATCCTGCAAGATCGTCTTCATCGAGGTTGCCGATCGGGTATGTTGCATATGGTCCGACATCTCCGCCTTCAAGCGAGGAGATGGTCAGAGCATTGGCTGTAGCGAAACCGAGGTTGTTGACATCTGCTTTCAGGGTATAGTAGTCGCCGGTCTTGGTGACCTGGAAGTTGGAAAGCTGGAGTTCCGGCGTGTTTTCCATGACCTTGATTACAATCGGGTATTTCGAGTCATAGACATATCCGTAGTTGGAATCGACACAGATGGTTGCATAGAAGGTTCCGGTCTTGTTTCCTGCCTTGATCGGTACCGGGATATTCTTCAGTGTCTCTCCGGCAAGAATTCTTGTCGGCAGGTTTCTCCAGTCGGTCATGGTGGAAACGAGACCATCGTCGTCTCCGTAGTATTTGAGATAGATATCATTGAGGACGACGGTATCCTTTCCGGTATTGGTCAGGGTGACGTAGAGCGTTCCTTCTTCTCCCGGATTCATGATTTCGGGGTATGTTGCATCCGTCAGTTTCAGGGTGGATGGTTCTGCTGCAGAGACTGGTGCGACAGCACAGATGAGAAGCAGTGCTGCGATAAGTCCTGCAAATACAAGCTTTTTCGAATTCATGGAAGTTATATTTTTAAACCGGATTTTATATAGTTTCTCTTCATTCCCATAGAGTGAGAGAGAAACTATTTGGGCTGCTCGTTTCCGAATCCTAATAAGATATCCCTGTCAATATAGATGGTATGAAAGATCTCGTTGTCAAAGGAGCACGACAGCATAATCTCCAGAATATCACTGTCGCGATTCCGCGTGATAAACTGACGGTGATCACCGGCGTATCGGGATCCGGCAAATCGACACTCGCCTTCGATACCATCTATGCCGAAGGACAGCGGCGGTATGTCGAGTCGCTGTCCGCCTATGCCCGCCAGTTCCTGGGCCAGATGCGAAAACCCGATGTGGATTCCATCGACGGTCTCTCCCCCTCAATAGCAATAGAACAGAAGACCACCTCGAAGAACCCGCGGTCGACAGTAGGTACGGTCACCGAGATCTATGATTATCTCCGTCTGCTGTTTGCCCGTATCGGAACGCCATACTGTCCGAAACATCATGTGAAGATCGAGGCACGGTCTCCCGCCCAGATTGCAGATGCCATAATGCATGATTTTTCCGGGATGGTAACAGTTCTTGCTCCGGTCATCCGCAAGAAGAAAGGGACCTATGAACAGCTCTTCAAGGATCTGAATGCCGACGGATTCACCCGTGTCCGTGTCGACGGTCAGATCCATCGTACCGATGACGAGATCAAACTCGGCCGATATATCATGCACAATATCGATATCGTCATCGACCGGTGTGACGCCGCGGATGCATCGCGGGTGAACGATGCCGTGGAAAAGGCACTGCTGCATGCGGAAGACGGACTGGTCTATGTTTCGGCCGGAGAAGAGACGAAGGATGCCGTCTATTCCGCCCGGATGGCATGCCCGGTCTGCGGCATGTCCTTTGAAGAGCTGCAGCCGCGTATGTTCTCGTTCAACAGTCCGTTCGGGGCATGTCCGACCTGTAACGGTCTCGGGTTCCAGATGATCTTCGATCCGGATCTCATCATCCCCGACCGGACGCTTTCCATCGCCGACGGAGCCGTTGCGACCTACAAGAATTTCCTCGACGGATTCCGGGTCCAGTATCTGAAAGCGGTCGCCGATTATCTTGGATTCACTCTGATGACGCCGATAAAGGATCTGACGGAAGAACAGTACAACGGTCTGATGTTCGGTCTCGGCGAGGATGTGAAGATCCATTTCAAGCAGAGTTCCCGCAATGCGGATTTCGCCTATCACGGTACCTGGGAAGGTCTGCTTCCGCAGGCACAGCGTCTGCATATGGAGACCAAGTCCGAGTACCGGAAAATGGAACTGGAAAAGTTCATGCGGATCCTGCCGTGTCCGACCTGTCACGGAAAACGGCTGAAGGATACCGTGCTCGCCGTCAAGATCGCGGACAAATCCATCGCGGATGTCACCGATTTGTCTATCGACGATGCGATCGTGTTCTTCGATACCCTGAACCTGTCCCGAAAGGATGAAGAGATCGCCCGCCTGATTCTGCGGGAGATAAAGTCGCGCCTGACGTTCCTGCAGGAAGTGGGGCTCGGTTATCTGACCCTGTCGCGGAGTGCCGGATCGCTTTCCGGCGGAGAAGCCCAGCGTATCCGTCTTGCGACGCAGATCGGGTCGAACCTCATGGGGGTGCTCTATATCCTTGATGAACCGTCCATCGGTCTGCACCAGCGTGACAATCAGAAACTGATCGCCACCCTGAAACATCTGCGGGATATGGGCAATACGGTCATCGTGGTGGAACATGATGAAGAGACCATCCGTGCGGCGGACCATGTCATCGATATCGGACCGGGTGCCGGTATCTATGGCGGAAACGTCACGGCGTCCGGAACCCCGCAGGAAGTCGCGGATACGAAGGATTCGCTTACCGGCAGATATCTGTCGGGAGAACTGACCATACCGGTTCCAGCGCAGCGGAGATCGGGCGATAAATATCTGACCATTTCCGGATGCCGCGAGAACAATCTGAAGAACGTGACCGCATCGATTCCGCTCGGTACGCTGACGGTGGTCACCGGTGTTTCCGGATCGGGTAAATCGACCCTGATCTACGATACGCTCTATCAGGCGCTGCGGGTCATGGTGCACCATTCGAAGGTGACGCCCGGATCCTACAAATCCCTTTCATGCGACATCGATATGGAGAATGTCATTGTCATCGACCAGTCGCCGATCGGCAGGACGCCGCGGTCGAATCCGGCTACGTATACCAAGGTGTTCGACGAGATCCGGAAACTCTTCGCGGAAACCACGGAAGCGAAGATCAGAGGATACGATCCGGGACGATTCTCGTTCAACGTCAAGGGAGGTCGGTGTGAAGCGTGCAGCGGTGACGGTGTCGTGAAGATCGAAATGAATTTCCTGCCGGACGTCTATGTCGAATGCGAAGAATGCAAAGGTACCCGGTATAATGCAGAGACCCTGGAAGTCAAGTACAAGGGCAAATCGATTTCCGATGTATTGAACATGAGTGTCGACGAAGCGCTCGACCTGTTCCAGGCTCATCCTGCCATTACCGCGAAACTGCAGACACTCGCCGATGTGGGACTCGGATACATCAAGCTCGGTCAGAGTTCGACGACGCTTTCGGGCGGCGAAGCCCAGCGTATCAAGCTCACGCGTGAACTTGCGAAACGGTCTGGCGGAAAAACCGTCTATATCCTTGATGAACCGACGACCGGTCTGCATTTCCATGACGTGAAGAAACTGATCGGTGTGCTGGAACGGCTGGTCGATGCCGGAAACACGGTCATCGTCATCGAGCACAATCTGGATGTCATCAAGTCGGCGGATTATATCCTGGATCTCGGGCCGGAAGGCGGAACTGCAGGAGGTACCATCGTCGCGAAAGGTACGCCGGAAGAAGTCGCCAGGGTGAAGAAGAGTTATACCGGTCAGTTCCTGAAACCGTTATTGCTGAAAAAATAGAGCCTGGTTCAAAGAACCAGTTCGTTTCCCGGATGCATGAGTTCGACGGTCATTGCGGTCGTCGACTCGATCGCTTTTTTGAATCCTGACAGATCCTGTCTGATTGCCGGGAAGGTATCGTAGTGCATCGGAACGATCAGCGGTGCACCGATGAGTTCTGCCGCCATCATTGCTTCTTCCGGTCCCATGGTATAGGTTCCGCCGGCAGGCAGCAGTGCGACCGCCGGATGATAGAGGTCACGGATCAGTTTCATGTCGGAGAACAGTCCGGTGTCTCCTGCATGATAGATGGTGATTCCGTCCATGGTGATCACGAACCCGCAGGGGTCTCCCATATAGACGGGGTTGCCGTCCGCACCGATGATTGAACTGGAATGGTCGGCACGGACCATGGTGATGGCGATATCGCCGTCGCGGACGGTTCCGCCGATGTTCATGCCGTGCGCATCGATGCCCTGTGCGGACAGCCAGGTCGCCAGTTCATGGATGGCATAGACTTTCCTGAATTTTTCCGGATGGTCGCCCATATGGTCGCTGTGGGCATGGGTGAGCAGCACGATATCGGCATCGATTCTGTCTCCCAGCGGCATCGGGTCGATGACGATCTTCTTCGATCCGTCGAGGATGAAACATGCATGGCCGGCGTAACGTATTTTCATATGCATGATAGATTTGACGGAAAAGGATTAGAGAGTTTCGGAAAAAGACCGGGTTTTGCCTTCTTTTTCCCTGGGGAAATATATATCGGGAAATATGACCATTAATTAGTAAGATATGAGAGTCAATATCCGCGTTGAGAATTACGGGGCATTCAAGTATGTCGGCTGTGCGACCGCGGCACAGATGCTCTATGAAGGCCTGTCCCAGTTGCCAGATATTGAGGTCGAACTGAACAGCAAGGACCATGACCACGATATAACCCATTGTCATACCATCGGTCCCGGTGCATTCATGTCACAGACCCGTGCGAAAGGAAAGACGCTCCTGACGGTGCATTCCGTACCCAGTCTGAACAGCGGCAATCTTGCATTCGCATCGGTCATCAATAAATTCTATAAACCGATGTACGGCAGATACGACGGTCTGATCACCCTGACGAATTTCAGTGAAGCGGAGATCCACAAGATGCTGCCGGAAAGCAGACTCTACCGCATGACGAACTGTGTCAACCGCGACCGGTTCAAGCCTGATGCAAAAAAGCGTGCGCAGTTCCGGGAACAGTACCAGATTCCGGAAGACCGCAAGGTCATTCTCCAGGTCGCCCAGCAGACCCCGCGGAAAGGAATCTATGATTTCATCGAGGTCGCCCGCAAACTTCCGGACTACACCTTCGTCTGGGTGGGCGGATTCGCCTACGGTATGTTCTCGAGCGAGAAGAAGGAGGTCGAACGCAGAGTCGCGTCGGCTTCATCCAATGTGATTTTCCCCGGGTTCGTCGAGGATATTGCAGCGGCATATGCGGCGGCAGATGTGTTCCTGTTCCCCTCGTTCAAGGAGATCATGCCGATGTCCATCCTGGAAGCACTGTCGACGGGTCTGCCGGTCATCTCCCGTGAATGGTACGAGTACCCGTCGCTCTATCCGGGGATTGCGGCATATTTCAAGAACATCGAGGAAGCGATCCCGCTCCTGAACGATGATGAACTGTTGCGGAAAGCGGCTGCAAATGCCCGTCAGTCCGTCGAACAGAACGATATGCACGTCGTTGCACAGAAACACAAAGAGCTTTACCGGTCACTGCTTGAAAGCTGAAAAAAGGAAATGATGCCGGATACGGCACATTCCGCTCACGATTTTTAGAGAAGTTACTGTCTGATATAAACGGGGTTCAGCAGGACGGTCGGGTCATAATTGCTGAGTTCATTCTTGTTGTAGATGGCCGTCAGTGTCTTTCCGTCCGCGGAGAGGCTCACATTGGTTGGCAGCCCGTCGGATTCCAGAAGGTAGTAGACATTCGGATATCCTCCGACATTTTCAGGATTCTTTTTCCAGATCCCGTACGTGGTATTGCCGGATTCGCCATCCTTGACGAAAAACTTTCCTTCTGAAGTGATGGTGATATCATCAAGAACCGTGGAATCTTCGGAATAATAGATCCAGTGTCCTACAATGGGGTCGGTTGCAGGTGAACTTTCTGTGGACGTGCAGCCGGCAGCTACGACACAACCGAGAACGATCAGTGCAATGGTGCCGATTAATGCGATTTTCTTCATATTCATGCACTCCTACTATTGTCTCTGTTCATATAAAAGTATCCTCTCTTCCCCGCATCTTTTCCTCTTTCGTCCGGTTCATTTCTGCAGGCGTGTTTCCACCGGTATCTCTCTCCGGTAAACAATATATCCTGAGGCTGTCAATATATACCCGCGTGAGAGGGAGCACGCGGTTTACGGTGAATTCTTCACTGAGGAAAGTCCTCCCACCTTCAGGCACGCAGCCGTATTCAAGTACGGGTGGCGAGAGTCACAGCTCTGGAACAGAAACGATACGCTTCCGGAAGAGTAGGTATGATGCAGAAATGCTGACCTGAGACATCGGATGGCGATGGAACGGCGAATCTCTGCGGGTGCAAGTTGAAACAGGGTTATACGATTGCCTGATCAATGCCCGGGTACAACGCTAAGCTAAATGCCGCTAAAACAGAAGGAGGCTTAT
>DALTWN010000228.1 GCA_029987045.1 Methanocorpusculum sp. | reverse complement strand
CCGAACTTCTCCTGATTGCCGGATGTGCCAGCTCGCTGAAGACAAAAATGGGTGCCCACTACGGTATGAATGGAATCTATGTCGGCAAGAATGCGAAAGTAACATCGACCATGATTCATACCTGGGGCAAGGAAATTGAAGTGTTTCCGCGTACAGCATCGGTTATCGAAGAGGGAGGGACATTCCTTTCGAACTATGTCTGCATGCGCCCGACAAAGAAGGTACAAATGTATCCGACTGCCTATCAGAAAGGAAAGAATGCGGTTGCACGGTTCTCGAGTGTTATCGTAGCCGGAACCGGTTCATTCATCGATGCCGGGTCGCGTGCAGTGTTGCAGGCCCCGGGAGCAACAGCGGAACTGATTACCCGTGCAATTACGAACGGCGGTACGATTATTTCCCGCGGTGCTATTGTCGCTGAAGTTCCGAAGACGAAAGGACACATTGAGTGTCGCGGTCTGATACTGAAGGACGGTATCATGCATGCAATTCCGGAAATCGAAGGGCATGTGGTGGATATCGAACTCTCTCATGAAGCAGCGGTCGGTAAGATTGCCCGTGATGAGATCGAGTATCTGATGGCCCGCGGTCTTTCTGAGGATGAAGCTACTGCAACGATTATCCGCGGTTTCCTGGACGTCAAGATTGAAGGTCTGCCGCCGGCACTCCAGCAACAGATTGATGCAGCAATAGATTCTGCAGACGGAAACGGATACTGAATGCTTCTTTGTGATGCAGTAAAGCGTTTGGAAGAAACAGCCGCGAATATGGGCACCGAAGACGGCGACCTTCTCTTTCAGAGACGTGAAGGAACTCTCTGCCAGTTCTGTAAAGGAGAATGTATGGCTGCCGAGTTCGGTGGCCGTGTGGCAGAAATATCCACTCCGGAACCGTTTACTGCCCGCATGTGCCTGGGAAACATGTATGGGGCGCCGCTCCTGAGCCAGAAGACCCGTGCTGCCGCAGTGGGTGCTTTGAATGCAGCCGCGGGTTTTCTCATGCTCACCCGTAAGACGGGGGCATGCAATTCTGTTTATCATGATGATTGCCGCGCGGAGCTTCTTGCGTACTGCAAAGACAAGGCGGTATACATCATCGGGTCAGACATCGTCGGAATCAATCAGACACTTACCTCGGATGAAGCGGATATTGTTCTGGTTTCCGGAGATGCATTTTTGGAAGATGCGTATCTTGCAGAAATAGAAGAAGTACTCGCTCTGGATAAGGAAGTCATGTTCATTGGACAGAATTACCATGGCATTGCGGCGCTTTTGCACCTGAATGTCTGGTGTCCGTACGGGATATGACATATCTTTATCACGTTCGATAGCGTATACTGTATGTCCCAATTAGACGGGGGCCCGTAGCTTAGTGGTGGAGCGTCCGGCTCATAACCGGTCGGTCGTGGGTTCGAACCCCTCCGGGCCCATTTTTGCATTTTTCTCTTATTTTCACGAGTGATTAACTGAATCTCGTAACCCACATAGTTTTATTCTTATGCGTCGATTAATATACGGGACTAACCTGGGTAGCTTGGCGTTACCTGTAATCCGAAATTGTCAATATGCGGAGGGCGATAGTCCGGGGGCGGTTGCGTCAGTCCTCTTTGAAAGGGGGAGTAATGGCGTTGATTCCTTGTCCTCCAAGGTCATCGGATGAAGTAAATGTATCCGGAGGGATGCATTCATTCATTGTCGCAGGCACCGGTTCAGGCCCGGAAGGGAGCAGACCTACTGTGAACGACTGGCGCCTGGAGGGTCGCAGGGCGGAGTCATGCTTCTTTGGGATAAGTTGATATGTGCTCCCCACCCCGGATATGTCCTATTCTTCTTTTATCACAAGTATTATTTCATCTGTTTCGTTGTCTAACACAGGTCTTTTCTGCCGGTTGTTGGAACCCCGATGTATTTATACTGAGGATGCCATACATGTTGTATACCATGGCTGCCGAAAAAAAATCGTCAGGAAAAAATCAGGGAGGGTCCGATACCGATGAGTATTCTGCCTATGCTCATTCTGTCAATCCGCTGATTACCTGTGATGTCTG
>DALTWN010000031.1 GCA_029987045.1 Methanocorpusculum sp. | reverse complement strand
TCTTATTCTTAGATATGGCAAAAGCTGGAGAATTTTATCAGTGCGGCAAATGCGGAAACCTCTTCCAGATGATGGAAAATGGTGCCTGCCAGCCGACCGGCGAGATGCTCGCCTTAGTTGAACCGAACAAGACCGATGCGGCTGTTGAAAAGCATGTTCCGGTTATCGAAAAGATCGATGGCGGATACAAGGTCAAAGTCGGATCCGTTGCTCACCCGATGGATGCAGACCACTATATCACGTTCATCCTTCTCGAGACCGATGACGGCATGGTTTTCCAGAAGAACCTGAAGCCGGGACAGGTCGCGGAAATGACTGTCAAGACCGATGCAAAGGCAGTCCGTGCACTCGAGTACTGCAACAAGCACGGCCTCTGGCAGGCATAAATCTCTTTCCGAATCGAGGATTCAGACACCTCGATTCCTCATTTTTTAATCGTTTTCAAGAACAGTACGTACGTTCTGTAGGAGCGAGTCTGTTACCGCTTGGTCCATATGATAAGATTAATATGGTGCCTCATGGAAACTGAATTGCATGGAGTGAATCCTGCATCATGTCGAAGAAAAACTGTGTTGTTGCCGGTATCCTTGCCGTACTTCTGATTCTGTGTATTGCAGGAGCCGGATGTACCTCTGTCGGTAATCAGCCTGCCTCTACAGAAACGTATATTGTTCTGGATACGGACCCAGGAACAGATGATGCAATATCATATCTTTTATCGACCGTGTCGCATCTGCCTGTCAGCAACTCCTGGGATGACGGGATGATTGTCGGAACTGCCGGCAATGTTCCCCAGAATCAGGTACGTACCAACATTCTATTGTTGCATGATTACCTGGATAGTCCGACCAGTATGGCTCTTGGTGCATCCACTCGTCTGAATGGTGAGCCGATTTATTCTGACGGGTTCTGTGGTCCTGACGGATTGGGGAATCAGTCTGTTGCCTTTAAAGAGCATATGCAGGAAAAATATGGTCTTACTGCAGAGGAGGTTGAAGAATACCTGAATTCTACGGAATTCGATTTTGACACCATCGAAGAGATCGGCAATGAACTGATGCGTCATGATCACATCACCTATGTGACAATCGGCCCTCAAACGACATTTGCATTGCTGTTACAGCAGTATCCGGACTTGGTCAGTAAAATCGACAGGGTGTATGTGATGGGTGGAGGATTCAATATCTCCAATGCTCCGCATGATGCGGAATTCAATCTGGCCGGGGATCCTGAGGCAGATGCCATTGTATTCGGTTCCGGCCTGAATATCACCCTGCTACCTCTTGATTTGACAATGACCTGTATCTTGACTGAACAGGATATTCAAATGTATGAAGAGGTAGGAAAATACAAAGAAATGATTGGTATCCTTGAATATGGACTGAATGCTGCAATTGAGTTCAACGAGTCTGATGGGTTTATGTTGAATGACCCGGTCGCAGTTATCTGTGCGTTATCCCCCGATGAGTTTCTTTACGAAGATTCGTATGTCACCATTGATGAATATGGTGCGACACGGAAAGCAGAAACCGGATATCCGGTTAAAATAGCTAAAGATGTAAATCGAGAGGCTATCAACAATGTCATGGATTGGGTATTTGGTGTAGATAACCTCTGGTCTGAATCTATCCCTGAAGCATCTGACACCAGTGAAACCTGAGCCGATTCGTCGAAGATTCCTGGTGCTTTCAATTACCCGCGGCACGAGGCTGGGAGCTTGCATCTGCAGGCTATCGTGAAACTCCATCCAATGACACGATTGTCCGGTATTGTACGATAGATAGTTATGCCAGGTGAAAAAGAGGAAAAATGGAGATGGATCAGTTCTCTGTTTTTTCTTCGACTGCAGCCGGAGCGGTCTTCTTGGCTTTCATATCCTTTGGAATCATGTATAAGCCGGTGTAGGTTCTCTCGAGTGCCGATTCGGAGTTCTTCTTGGTACAGAGACTGACGATGATCATGGCAAGGATTGCTCCGATCAGGGCGTAGATCGAGAAGTGCATCGGCAGCACTCCTCCGCAGAAGTTCACATAGATTCCCAGACCGAATGCCATGCCGAGACCGACGATGATCGAGGCGATCGCTCCTTTTGCGGTTGCACGTTTCCAGTACAGTCCTGCGATCAGCGGTACGGCGAATGCACACAGCATCAGGGCGATACCCATCCAGATCAGGAAGGCAAGCATCTCCGGCGGGTTGATGGCAAGAATCAGAGAGATTGCAGCGGCTGCAAAGACACAGATCTTGCTGACACGAAGGACCTGTTTTTCGGATGCTTTCTTTTTGATCATGGTCTTGAAGATGTTCCAGGAGAACTCGGTTCCGACCGTAAGCATCAGGCGGTCCGTCGTAGACATGACCGCCGACAGTACGATGACTGCGAACAGTGCCGTGATCAGGATCGACGGGCTTGCTGCTTCGATACCGTAGAGCAGCGCGAACTTCGGATTCGCTTCGATCAGTGCTGTCGTCGCCGCATCGAACTGTCCGGTCTCGGTCATTGCTCTGACACCGAATCCGGCGATCTTGACGAAGAACATGACGATGACGTAGATGAGGAATGCAATCAGCGGTGCCCATCTGAGGTAGGAGATCTTCTTGGCGGCGAACACGTTCGAGATAACGTGCGGTGCACTTGCCAGACCGACAATCAGCAGAACCCCGAACGAGAACAGGTATTCAGGCGTACAGTACGCGTATGCCGCATAGTTCGAGGTGAATGCCGGAAGCACCAGTTCCGGATCTATCGAGCAGAGGACATTATTGATGATTTCCAGTCCGCCTGCCTTGAGAATGATGAGCGGTGCAACAATCAGGATACCGCCGATGAGGATCAGACCCTGAATCAGGCCGGTCCAGGATATTGCGTAGAGACCGCCGATGACCGTGTATGCGGTGATGATCACTCCTGCTATCAGCAGTGCTACCCAGTGTTCCAGACCGAATGCCCACATCAGGACAATGCTGATGGCCGTGTACTGTCCGACAAGGTAGACCATGGACACCGCAATGCTTGCGAATGCGGACAGTGCACGCAGTACCTTGTTATCTTCATAGCGTGCGGCGAAGTAGTCCGCAATGGTCATGCATCCGATTTTCTTACCTATTCTATTCAGTTTCGATCCGAAGAAGATCATACAGAATGCGGCTGCGAGCGGAACGAAGATCTGTTCCCAGATTCCCGGCCATCCGCTCTTGTATCCGAATTCGCTGGTCCCTATCAGCGTCATACCGCTGCAGATGGAACAGACGATCAGAAGCGTGAACAGCCAGAATCCCAGGCTTCGTCCGGCAAGCATATAGTCTTCGGAGTTCTTGATCTTGCGTGATGCCCATATGCCGATAACGATCAGTGCGATGAAATAGGCGACGATCAGGACAATGGTAACAATCATACTATCCGAACTAAGCGCCATTACTCATCCACCTTCGGGAAGAATATGCCCCACAAGACAAGGAGAACGATAACTACTGCGATTGCAATACCCACAGTAAAGACCGTGACCTCCGGTAATCCCAATATCATACATACACGTGTGCTGTGCTAACATATAACATGATTGGTTTCGACGCCGTGTTCGTGCACCATCATTTCATAACCCAGTATTGCCCATAATAATGGTATATGCTAGGAATTATCGGGGGTACAGCCATTCTGAAGGCGAAACTCCCCCCTCTTGCGCAGCGCACGATTGCGACTCCGTTCGGATCTGCCGAAGTATATGCAAGTGACAGACTGGTTGTTCTCAAACGGCACCAGCACGATATCCCGCCGGGAGAAATCAATCACCGTGCGCATCTTGCCGCATTGAAAATCGCAGGTGTCGACCGGCTGATCCTCATCTGTTCGACAGGAGGCATGAAAGAGAACTATGCGCCGGGAAGCATCGTGCTTCCTTCGGATTTCTTTTCACCGTGGGATATTCCGACACTGCACGACCATGATATCTGTCATGTCGCACCCGCAATCGATCCGGCATTCAGGAAAGAACTGCTTGACCTGATTCCGGATGCGATGGACGGAGTATACATCCAGACGCGCGGTCCGCGGTTCGAAACGAAGGCCGAAATTGCGCATTTCGCCGCATCGTCCGATGTGGTGGGTATGACTGCCGCATCTGAAATCACGCTGGCGAATGAACTGGGGATTCCTGTTGCCGCTATCTGTATGGTGGATAATTTTGCGAACGGTATCGGTACTGCGGAAAAACTGAGTTATGATGATTTAATAGATGCAGCAGCAAAGAATAGTATACGAATGACCGAACTGATCGGTAAGATCAGTGAAAAATTTGCATGATAACATGACAGAAGAACCAGATATGGATATTTATCGGAAACAGGTTCCGATTTTAATCAGAAATGCATGGATCAACGGAAAACTTCAGGAACTCTATCTTGAAGGCGGAAAGATCGCGGCCGTCGGTGAAAAGATTGCGGACCATGACGCGGATATCGTAATCGATGCGGACCGTGCAACGGTACTGCCCGGTATGGTGAACATGCATACCCATGCGGCAATGGAACTGCTGCGGGGATATGCGGATGATATGCAGCTGTTCGAATGGCTGTCTACGAAGATCTGGCCGACAGAGGCACATCTGACCGCAGAGGATATTTATGCAGGAGTGAAACTCGCCTGTCTTGAAATGATCCGGACGGGAACCACCACGTTCAATGACATGTATTTCAAGATGGAAGCCGCCGCGGATGCAGTCGAAGAAATGGGTATTCGTGCCTGTCTTTCGTACTGTATGATCGATGGCGGAGACCATGCGAAGTTCGAGTCGGAAGCGGCGGTCATGCAGCAGACGGTCGCCAATCTGCGCAGCCGCAACAATCCGCGGATCATGCCGGGCGTTTCTCCGCATGCGGTCTATACGGTCTCTGAAGAAGGTCTGAAATGGTGTGCGGATTATGCGAAGAAAGAGCAGATTCCGCTCCATATCCATGTCTCTGAAACCGAGCAGGAGGTCAAGGACTGTATTGCAGCTCATGGCATGCGTCCGCCGGCATGGCTCGAGAAATGCGGGGTCTTATCCGAACGCTGTATCGCTGCACATTCATGTTGGCTCGATGCCGCCGATATCGCACTCTATGCGAAATATGGCGTGACCGCGGTTCACAATCCGGTAAGCAACATGAAACTTGCAGGAGGACGTGCACTGCCGTATCAGGAGATGAAGGCGGCAGGCGTCAATGTCGCACTGGGTACCGACGGAGCATCATCCAACAACGATCTGGATATGTTCTCCGAAATGAAGACTGCCGCAATCCTGCAGAAATTCTTCTGGAACGATCCGGTCGCGATGCCCGCATCGGATGCCCTTTCGATAGCGACTGTCAATGGTGCAAAGGCACTGGGTCTGCATGCCGGTGTGATTGCACCGGGATATCTCGCCGATATCATCCTCGTCGGCAGAAACCCGTCGACTGTTCCGCGGTTCAATGCCGAGTCGAATGCCGTGTATGCAACATCCGGTATGGCTGTCGATACCACCATCTGTAATGGTGAAATCCTCATGTACGAGGGTGTCATCCCCGGCGCAGAAGAGGTCATGGATGCGGCAGAACAGGCCGCATTCTCTCTGGCGGCACGTGCGCAGGCCAAATAACCCTATTTTTCCCCTTTTTCCAAATATTAATAATACTTCCCGACCCTATAGTTAATCAATGGTCAAACAAATCGCAGAAATTGAAGCAACTCTTGAGTTCGTTGCAGATATCGAGGGAAAGAAAGATTGTCTGATGTCACAGCAGGGAGAACTCTGGTTTAATATCGATGTGCCAAAAGGCCACGGTCTGAAGCCCGGAAGCAAAGTACGCGTGATTGTTGAGACCGTAGACTGAATATACTATGAAAGATTTAAGTTCACGTCGTCTGTCCTCGCCGAAATCCGGCGTTACTCCGCGGATGGTGGCCATCGGATTCCTGATTCTGATGTTGATCGGCCTGGTCATTCTTATGGTTCTGTTTGCCGGAGGATCATCGATCGATGCAGATGAATCATACTATATCGACGGAAAGCTCAAGACCATCATAAACTATGCGAATGACGATCAGCAGACCGTCTGGGTGCAGCATACGATTTACCGGGAGGACGATCTGCTTACCCGTGAGAAGATCGGGGATACCTATTCGACACAGGTCAAGCTACTGAAAGGGCCGAACCTGGTGGAATATGCCGTGCCTCTGGAACCCGGAGTCTATAAGGTGTTTACCTACATCTCGACGACGGATGAATCTCCGCGGAGAATAACCGGATTCATCTCTACCGTGGAAGCATAATCTTTCCATTTCATATTTTTTTAAAATCAGTTGGTGTTCGGATATGACGATATTTACCCATGCATGTTTGTTCAATCCTGTTGACTGTTCCTGGAATCTCCAGTCATTTGCCGTCGAGAACGGAAGAGTGACTGCGCTTGATCCGGTGGCTGTCCCTTCGGGAGAAACGGTTGTGGATCTTCAGGGAAAACGGGTAATCCCGGGACTGATCGATGCACATGTCCATATCGAAAGTTCCCTGTTGATTCCCCGCGAGTTCGGGCGTCTGGTTCTGTCGCACGGTGTCACTACGGCAATATGCGACCCCCATGAAATCGCGAATGTGGCAGGAGTCGCCGGTATCGATTTCATGCTTGCTGATGCGAAGTATTCTCCGGCTGATCTCTTCTTCATGGTGCCGTCATGTGTGCCTGCGACACCGCTCGAAGTCGGCGGAGCGGTGGTGACCGCAAAGGATCTGGAGAAATATGTAGGAAATCCCGCTGTCCTCGGACTCGGTGAAATGATGAATGTTCCGGGCGTCCTTGCCGATGATCCGGAGGTCTGTGCCAAACTTGCCCTGTTTTCACATGTCGACGGTCATGCGCCGGGACTTTCCGGACATGATCTGAAACGGTATGCTGATCATGGGATTTCAACGGATCATGAATGTTCGACGCCGGAAGAGGTGGAGGAACGTCTCGGTCTTGGTATGTATGTATTCCTGCGTGAAGGGGATGCCGCGAAAAATGTCGCATCTCTTGTCTCTGCAGTGACCCCGGAGAATGCCGGAAAATGTGCATTCTGTACCGACGACCGTCATGCGGATTCGATTGCCCGGGAAGGGACAATAGACAACTGTATCCGGATTGCGCTGGGTTCCGGTCTTCCCCTGGAACTGGCACTCAGAATGGCGACCCTCTCCGCTGCAGAAGCCGTCGGCCTCTCGGATCGCGGCTGTATCGCACCGGGAAAGATTGCCGATTTCTGTGTGCTTGATGACAGAGCACCGTTCAAGATCACGGCCGTCTATAAGAACGGCAGGAAAGCGGAAGATACTCCGGTGGATGCTCCGGTCGTTTCGGCAGGATTCGCTCCGGTTGTCACGCCGGATCTGTCTGCAGTGAACCTGACCTATCCTGCGGGAGCTATGAAATGTATTGCGGTGACCGATGGCAGTCTCCTGACTGATGCAGTCCGTGTCTCGTCCACTGACCCGGGTCTGAATAAACTGCTGTGTATTGACCGGTACCGGGGAGATAAGGTCGGATTCTGTCCGGTGAAAGGGCTGTGTATCAGGAAGGGGGCGATTGCGGAATCGATCATGCATGATGCACACCACATAATGGCGGCCGGCACTCAGGATGCCGATATACTGCAGGCGGTTTCTGCCGTGGTGAAGGCAGGTGGAGGTATGGCCGTGGCAGTCGACGGGTCGGTTACGCTTCTTCCGTTGCCGGTCGGTGGACTGATGACAACCGAACGGTATGAATCCGTCTGCGTTCAGCTTGCCGGGCAGGGTGCCGCTCTACAGAAGACCGGGGCGAATCCGCATGCATTCATGTCGCTTGCGTTCCTGGGACTTACGGTGATACCCCATCTGAAACTGACGCCAAGAGGGCTGTTTGACGGAGATAGATTTACCGATGTCCCGCTGGAATGGTGAGAAAGTATTTCAGTTCAGGGGGCAAATAAAAAATAATGAAAGGTAAAGTTGCAATCTGTATACTTCTGGTACTGGCATTCCTCTGTGTTCCAGTGTCAGCTGCGACTACCTATACGCTGCTTCCCAGTGAGACCGATGATAACAGTTCTCTCATTCCGATAATCTCGGACGGAGATAACGACTATGGCTATCTGAAGATTCAGTCCGTTCAGTATACTCTGAAGAATATGGATGCAGATATCATCGTCACCTATGAGATAGAGCCGTGGCTTGCATTCCTGGTATATCTGTTCGGCAAGGACGATCTCAAGACGCGTGTTCTTGGAACGCTCCAGTATCCGGAAAGCGGCTACAATCAGGACATCACGTTCCAGTATCTGGATACCGGACGTGCAGTTCTGCATGTTACGAATGCAGCACTGGACAATCAGGATAATTCATACTGGTTCCGTGCACACAACTTCGGCTGTACTATTCCGAATCTCTCTTTCATCTTCTCGGATACGGATGTCAAGAACTTCACGAATGTCAAGGAAATGGAAAAGGGAATCGGATATTTCAGGACCTGATTTTTCCCACACCTTATTTTTGGAGACCGTTGCATGAAGATCTTTACCGGTTGTGATATCGTACGCATCAGCCGGTTTTCCGATCTTCTTTCCGACACGCATTTTCTCGATAGATGTTTTACCAGGGCAGAGCAGGAATACTGTTTTGCAAAGGCAAATCCGGCTCAGCATTTTGCTGCACGGTTTGCAGGAAAGGAAGCGGTTCTCAAAGCATTGTCGGGGATTGATGTGCGATACTTCATCGGAAATCTGGAAATCGTTGTCGCGGAGTCAGGAAGACCGTCGATGGTGTTCCATGGGAATGCGGTTTCGCAGGAACAGCTACCGCCGGATCTGACAGCGGATATCAGCCTGAGTCATGATGGCGAGTATGCCATGGCGACTGCTGTCGTCTATATCCCCTGATTAAATACTTGGAAC
>DALTWN010000227.1 GCA_029987045.1 Methanocorpusculum sp. | reverse complement strand
GAGTGCCGGGAACACTTTTGATTTTTTCATACTGATTACTAACATCTTCCGAGAGATTAAAATTATGATTATTGTTAATGAGATATGCTTATGTTCTTTCCCGTCAATCATTCAAGGTATATGAAATCGAAATCCAAGGCCATACTCACCGTGCTGCTTTGTTGTGGATTGGCATTAGCATTCACTGTATCTGCCGGATGTACGAGCATTAATCCGATTCTTGGAACATGGAAATGCGATCAAAGCGTCGATACAGTGACCTACATCACGTATTATGATTTCAATGCCAATAGAACGTGTATATTCACGATGCAGTTTGACGATCAGGCAACTCAATCTGACAACCTGGGATGGGAAAAAGTGGAGAATAATCATTATCAGACCGGGGATGGAAGTATTGAATTCTATTTGAATTCTGATGGCACAGAAATGAGATGTGTCTGGGATGGCGATTCAGGAACCCATTATGAAGATGTATATGTCCGTGTATCTTCAAGTGAAGTCCAGTAAGCGTCACATTCTGCGACTGATTCCCTGACCCCGATTGCAATCATCGTGCCGGTATCTTAGCAGGTCTTGGAATCGCAGTGCTCGTTCTTGCGGGAATGAGACGCTGACCTCTCTTTTTTCACCCGGTATCTTTCAGACCGCTGTCGTTCGAATTGTGCGGTCCCGATATTCCATCTGCATTGCGTGGGTTCTCTCTTTGTTGCGTTTCCGGTATTCTTTCTGCAGAGCCGCAAAATAAAGCGCTAAATCGCTCGGAAACCAGGGTCGTATCCGGATACGACCTGTATTCCGGTACGTGAGTTACGTACGTGATAAAAATAGATGGTGAAGTTGATTAGAACTTCGGGAGTTTCTTCTGTGAATAGACGACGAATGCAAGATAGATTGCTATCAGGCACGGGATGGCGTTCAAGAGAGCCGAGACGACCGGTGCTGAGATCGATGTTCCCGCGACGTATGCGGAGAAGAACCACGTGCATCCGTAGACAATCAGCATGATTCCCGGAAGGATTCTGGACTCTTTTCTGAGCATGGCAAAGAGACCGATGACGATCATTAGGATACCAAGACCGATGAACATGGCGCCGGACGAGTACATACTGAGGATGCCGATCAGACCGACGAGCATGAACATGACCGGAGTGAACCGCATCTTGCCGACAGCAAGGAGCAGGATTGCCACAAGAATCATCAGAATTCCGATGATATGTTCTACTATCACGAATGTTTCCAGCGGAAGGGCTGTTTCACCGAGAATGTAGTGCACTGCATATCCGCCGGTGAGGATGGCGAACAGCATATAGCCGAGAACGGAACCTGATGCCTTGAAATCGGTCTCTGCATCTGCGGTAAGTGTCTTTGCGCCCGGAAGACTGATTCTTTCGCAGGCACAGCAGAAGGCATAGTAAAGACAGAGAACGGCAAGGATGATGCTGAAGACCATACGCACAGAGACATTGAACCCTATGATTTCGAAAACGATGAATTGAACGAACCAGATCAACGGGATAAGGAACAGTAGCCACTTCTTTTTATCCTGTCCGGTAAGGGTAACCAGCATTGCAAGAACCAGGAATCCCATTAAGACCGTATACCATATTCCCGGGGAAGTGAATGCGCAGAACAATAAAAAGAATCCCGTCATGAAAAAGAGAATTGCAATCATGTCTCTTTTGTGTAAGACGGTGAGCATCGTAGCAACGATGAATAAGCCTATTCCCAATGCAAGAAGGATAAACTCATGCTGTTCGACAAGCGTGGATGTCCCGACGCTTAAGATAGCACTTAAGATAAACGATGCGGCTATCATGAAGAATCCTGCGGCACACAGATAGTTGCGTGCTTCGGTCTTTGCGAGTTCATCCATGTCAGATGTCCTCCGGTTCACTTGTATGAAGTGTCATGATTGTTATATTGTCGGTGGGAGGATATAAGAGGCAGGGGTGATACACGATTCAGTTCGACTGCTCTGGATAATCGCCATGGTAGGTGAGCAGGGAACCTGGCAACCGTACGGCCGTATTCCGAAATATTAATTACTGCA
>DALTWN010000030.1 GCA_029987045.1 Methanocorpusculum sp. | reverse complement strand
TCGAAGGAACCTCGGTCGGCCGTGTCAACGGTCTTGCCGTCGTCGGCAACGATGCGGGATCGGTCCTGCCGGTGACTGCGGAAGTCACGCCGGCACTTGCCCTGAGCGGCGGAGCGGTCATCGCGACCGGTCAGCTGAAGACCATCGCCCGTGAATCCATCAAGAACGTCAGCGCACTCATCAAGAAGTTCTCGGGAGCCGATGTCCGTCAGATGGATATCCATATCCAGTTCATCGGAACCTACAACGGTCTGGAGGGAGACTCGGCATCGGTCACCGTGGCGACCGCCGTGATCAGCGCCCTGGAAAACATACCGGTTCGCCAGGATGTCGCCATGACCGGATCGCTTTCGGTCAGAGGCGATGTGCTGCCGATCGGCGGTGTGACCTATAAGATCGAAGCAGCGGCAAAGGCAGGAATCAAGACGGTCGTCATCCCGAAGACAAACCTGGACGATGTCCTAATCGAAGACCGCTATGCGGAAATGGTCACGATCATTCCGGTCACGAGAATCGAGGAAGTCCTGAAGATTGCCCTGGTTCCGGCAGACACGGAAAAATTCGAAACAAAACTCCTGCAGCTCGGCGAACACCTCGCGGTTGAGCCGGAAACTGCATAATACTTTTTTCCACGTCGATCCATCCGGCATTCGATATGCTATTCCAACAGGGAAACCCACGCCCTCGTGGCAGATGCGACTGAATCAACAACTGCTGTGCAGAAAAAAAAAGGAAACCGGAAGAACCGTTCCGGATATTCGTTCAGGCGTTCCCCGAAAGGAATGCCTGGACACGCTTCAAGCCATTTGCCTTGACATCCTCGAAGTAGACGGCATAATCGTCATTGTGAAGCGAGGTATCACTCAGGGTATCGCTGTCAATATAGTTGGTATCCGTCGTGCATATGACTACCCCGCGGGTCGCATTGATCTGGGCATCATTCTTCTGCGGGACAATCACATAGGTTCCGTCTCCCTGGGAGACTTTGGCACCTTTACTGAGGGATTTGTCGGCATATGATTCGTCGGTCTTCCAGGTAATCGGATTAATAACCGGAGCGTTCTCACAGAGGATAGTACTGCTTCTCGTCGCGTTCGGACCTTCGGTATTCCAGCTGATGATGACACCGGTATCATCTTCACCCTCGGCGAACTTCACGTGCGGGTTTTCCTTCAGCCACTCCGGATTGATGGCGTAACCGACGGCATATGCCGCAATCATGTTCTTGTAGTACTCCGGGTGTTCCTTCATGTAGACCTCAAGAATGGCCTGAAGGACAGCCCCTCCCTGGGAATGACCAGCGAGAATATACGGACGACCGTTATTGCAGTTCTCGAAGTAACAGTCAAGTGCTGCAGTGACATCCTCCATTACTTCAGAAGTCTCAATGAGATCGATGAATGCATCACAGCTCTCAATCTCGGAGAATGCATCGGAAGCAATCTGACGATAGTATGGGGCATAGACGTTCGTGTAATCTTCAAATGCCGCGCCTTTGATCTCATACTGTGCCTGTGCACTTTTCTTCATGGAGTCGGAGATATCACCAACACCGCTTTCATAGGTGGGGGTGGCAATTGCGGTACCATAGAAGAAAATTTGGTCTGCTGGTGCTGATGCATTCGTGCCGAAATACATCCAGTTGTTCATATCCGAATAATCGGTACCTGCAGATACATCCGCTTCCGGAGTCCCGGTGGTCGTTGAAGTACATCCGGCGGCCACAACACAACCAAGGATAATCAGCGAAATACCGCAGATTAATGCTAGTTTTTTCAGGTGCATATAGGAATATCTACAAAGAACTCTATTAAATATTACGAAATACCAAGTATCAGGCGATTCCTGGCCGTATCGGTGCAGAACGCGAAAATCCACAAAACTCTTTTAACTCAGGAGAACCCACATTTACATGAAGTAAGCGATAGCTATGTTCGAACAGGATAAGATTTCACAAATACTCGATATACTGGGCAACAAGAACCGGCGGCGTATCATCGACCTCCTCAATAGCAAACCCTGTTTCGTAACCGAAATATCAGATAAACTCTCCATAAATCCGAAAGCCGTGATCGAGCATCTCGCCCTCCTGCAGAAGGAAGACGTCATCGGCTCCTACTGCGACGATAAACGCCGGAAATACTACTATCTGCTGCGGGAAATCAATCTGTCCATCAAGATGGATCCGAAGGAGAACGACCTGCAGGAATCGCACGCCGGTCTTCTGCCGCTTGCAGATATCCTGTCGCATCTCAAGGAACTGATGACACGACGGCGGGAACTCATGCAGAAACTGGAAAGCATCGAAAAGGATCTCGATCAGAAGATGGAGGAGCTGGTAGTGAACAGTTCCACGGTGTGTACCGACGAGAGCGAACCGGAAATCCTTCTTGCACTCCTGCACACGCCGATGACCCCCATCGAACTCGCCGACGCCTGCGGACGGCCGATTCCGGAAATCACGGCCGCACTGCATTCCCTGGTCGCGAACGGATATCTCGAGAACAGTACCGGCAAATATGCCATACGGGACGATATCCTGCCGACAAAAGCCATCACCAATGGAAGTTACTGAAATCATCCATTGTCGCGGCCATGAAAATGTCCGCGGACTGCACAAGAGCACGTTCGAGGTAACGAAGGAGACCGAGCTCTCCCCCCGGGGAGACTGTATCATCGGCGTCGGCGCAGACAAGGGATGTGCCGACCTGTCGCCTGCATTCAAGGCGGCCATGACCAGACCGCAGGCCGTCCTTACCACGGTCCTCGAAGCGGGCGGCATCTCGGTCACGGTTACCGGTTCCGGCAGCGAACTGCAGACATTCGAAAATCCAGTGTCCTTTGTCTGGCGGACATCCGCGTTCATCAGCGACAGGACCATCGCGATCGGCACCGATCATGCCGCACGCGACCTGCCGCGGGACCTGATCGACCTGCTCAGGACCGGCGCCGAACTTACCGTCACGATGACGGTCACGGTTCCCGAGTGAAATACTCCTGTTGACAAAAACCGGTAAAATTACCACTTTTTGTAAATACTCAGAACCAGCTGGATTCAGACTTTTTCCAAAGAATGTTCATCGAGCAGGAAATCGACAATCCCTATCATCAGAATTCCATTCTCATTCTGGCGCGGGACAACCGGGTCCTTGACGACGATTATCTTCTTGAAACTGTCGCCTGCCAAGAGAAGGGACCGGGATTCCTGCATCATCTTGTCATCATCCGGTATCGCATATGCAGACTGGATATAATAGCGTGCGGAACCGCGATTTGCAACAAAATCGATCTCATACTGACGGCGTGCACTGCCCCCATCATCATTCGTCTCCCGACGTTCGACTACGCCGACATCGACAGAAAACCCGCGATAGCGCAGTTCATTGTAAATCGCATTTTCCATCAGATATGTTTCTTCGTGCTGCCGGAAATTCAGCCGTACATTCCGTAATCCCAGATCTTCAAAATAGTATTTCAACGGTGTTCCGATGTATTGTCTTCCTCTGATATCATACCGTTTCGCAGAAGATATGAGGAATGCATCTTCAAATGCCTTGAGATAGGAACTGATGGTACTGCGTGAAACCGGCGAATTAAATACGGTAGAAAAGGTATTGCTGATCCGTAGCGGATTTGTCAGCGAACCGATGACGGAGGAAATGATATCGAGCAGAAGCGAGAGGTCATCATGGTTCTTGAAATGGTACCGTGCGATGATATCTTTCAGATAGGTCTCCTCGAACAGGGATTTAAGATATTGTGCTTTTTCCTCCGGGGTTTCCCGCTGCAGTACAAACGGCATGCCACCAAAAAGGAGATACTCTTCAAGCCCTTTGTAGACAGTATCGGGATAGACCGTCATGAATTCTGCAAACGACAAGGGATAGACATGTACCTCATCACCCCGTCCGCGGAATTCAGTCAGCACATCCTGTGAGAGGAACCGTGAGTTGCTCCCGGTGACATATACATCGACATTATCGAGATAGAGGAGAGCGTTAAGCGTACCTTCGAAATGCTCAAGATACTGCACTTCATCGAGGAGGACATAGTACATCCCGGTATCGGTTATCTTCCCCCGGATATATGCCAATGCTTCCTTTGCGGTATTGATATCTTCAAACTCCGGATTGTCGAATGCGATTTTTATGATATGCGACTCATCGATTCCGGACGAAATAAGATGACGATAGAATAATCTGAAGAGAAGATAGGATTTCCCGACACGGCGAAGTCCGGTTATTACCTTGATCAAACCGTTATGTTTCCTATTGATCAGGGTTCTTAGATATTTGTCACGTGAGATTTCCACAGGGCACCTCATTTACAAAAAACGGTAAAATTACCACTTTTTGTAATTACATAGGAAAGTTTGCTACAATCTGTATATATAGCTTACGTTACCAGCAGCTTCCTGTACGTCTATTCTTCCGACGGATTCTGGACAGATACTTCGGTGATCGTCAGTTCCGCCTTCTCGAGGAATGCCTCGCAGCGGGCGATCAGGTCCATGCCGCGGGCATGCAGTCTGACGGCGTCTTCGACCGAGGTCGCCGAATCGTCCAGTCTCTTTGCGATATCGCGGAGTTCGGCAACCATTTCCTCGTAGTTCAGTTCTTCTGTATGTTCTGTTGATGTCATTGTATCTTCTCCACTTTCGCTGTCACACTGCCGTCTGCAAGACGGATGCCGATACGGTCACCTTCGGCCACCTGGGTGCATGATCTGACCATCGTTCCATTGACCGTGACCATGGCATATCCGCGGTCCAGCGCCTTCTGCGGGTCGCAGGACGCGATATGGTCGCGGATACCGGTCAGTTCGAGTTTCGCGGTCGCGACTTTCCGTCCCGCACGCTTGACAGTCATGTCGCAGAGATGCCAGAGCTGGTCGCGTTCCCGGACGATCCGGCGAACCAGTGCGTCATGCAGCCGGTCCGCGAGATCTGCCGTCTGCTGATGCATCATATCGAGGCGGCGCGACAGCCGCGACGGATTGACCCGGAACCGCAGTTCCGCGACGACCGACCGGTTCTCCGCGATGATTGCACGCGTACGTGCAATGATACGGACACGGTATTCGCCGAGATTCGATTTCAGCGTATCGCGGTTCAGCACGGCAGTCTCCGCCGCGGCGGACGGCGTCGGTGAACGCCGGTCGCCTGCGTAATCGACCAGCGTCGTATCCGTTTCATGACCGATTGCGGTGATGACCGGCGTCTGCGAATACCGGACCGCACGGACGACGTCAGGATGATTGAAAACGAACAGATCCTCGAAACTGCCGCCGCCGCGGGCAAGGATGATCAGATCGACTTTTCCCTGCAGTGCGGCGATCGCTGCAACGATCGATGTTTCCGCACCGTCTCCCTGGACCTGCGCCGGTGCAAGAAGGACCGGCAGCGGATACCTGCGGGACAGGACGTTGCGGATATCCTGCAGCACGGATCCCGTCTTCGAGGTGACCACGCCGATGCATTTCGGAAACAGCGGCAGATCCCGCATTTCGGATTCCGGCCGCGGAATGACACCAGCCGCTTCAAGCTCGCGTTTCCATTCCTCCTTCTTCAGGAACAGTCCCGCTTTTCCGGCAAGAGCCGGTTCGATCTTCTTCACCACGAACTGGAGTTTGCCGCTCGGTGAATAGTAATCGACATTGCCGGTCACCGTCACGGCGATACCGTTATGGAACGGGAACGTCAGATATTTCGCGGCCTGGAATTTCCAGAGCACACAGGAAAGAGATGCATCGCCCTCGTCGCTTTTTTCCGTCAGCGAAAAATAGACATGACCCGACGCGTTCGGGCGGAATCCGGTGACTTCGCCGGTAACAGAGATATTGGTGAGCCGTTCGGTCGAAAGCACCCCCTGGATACGCACATTCGCTTCAGAGACGGTCAGGACGACCGGATCGGACGAACGGGACGTTTTCTTCCCCAGAGAATCGACCGGTGTTATCAGTGTGATGCCGCTATCCTCCGTACGTTCATCGAACGAGAGCGTCGACTGCTGCTCTCTCTGTCTCGTACCTGCGGATTTGCGGACCATACTCAATAATAGGTCGCCGGAGATGATGAAGATTGAGATTGTATCTCCGATACCGTGAAACCGCCGTGTCAGCCGACAATCGTGTATCCGGATTCTTCCAGGACGGAAAGTGCCTTCTGATACTCTGCTTCTTTTATCAGGATATAGTCGGTATTATAGGTCGACAGGGCAAAGATGGAGATCCTTGCGGCGGCAAGGACCGATGATATTTCAGCAAGAATTCCGACAAGCGAGAAATCGAGCGTCCCCTGGACCCGCAGTCCTTTCCACCCGTCTTCGCGGGCGACGGTATGTTCCGGCACATCGCTCGTCAGACATACCAGAGACCGTTCTTCATCGGTCTTTCCAAGGAAACAGTATTCTGCATCCAGCAATACCCTAGAATAATCGTCGACCTTGCATACGGAAAAATCCCGGTGGAGTTTCTGTAATTCCATATCTGCTCTCGAAAATAATGTGGACTACCGGCAGTATAGCTTTTTCGTTCTGATGCCGATACGCGGAAAAATCAGCCATGGTATCGAATGACACATGTTATGTTTTGCCATTCTATTCATCCAGGAACTCATCGACGAATCCGTGCATGACTGAGAAGAGAAGAATCATCAGCAAAAATAAACTATATCTACTTTTGAAAACTAGTATAAGATATCATGCAAACAATCGAAATATCGGATGCTGCATTTAATCGTGTAAAATCTCGTTGCAATCGAACTGGAGAGTCAATTTCAACAATAATTCTTAAAGAAATTAAACTGTCCCCAGAACCGCGTTGCATTATCTGCGATGAAGTAAACAAAGCACGAACTGAATCTGCAACCGAATGGAGTGATGCACGTAAAAAACTTGGATTGGATTAACAGTGCTTAATCCAATTATGATATATTTTGTTCGAAAGAACATGGGTTATTAATGCATATGTGTCAGGGTGTTTCCCTCTATCGTATAGATAATTACTATATTTTCATCACCTGTTTTTAATCTCCATATCCCGGCACACTTCCCTTTGAGTTCATGCTTATTACACCCACCTTTGCTATCATTTAAGTGGTGTTCTAAACATTTTGTTATGTATTTGTCCTAAACTTCGAGAAGGTGTCTATTTTTATTTTTAAGAGTTCACGAAGAAGATTATCATTTATTTTTACCATAGTAAATAATTCAATTCAAAAAATACCTACCTTACGGAAACTACGTTAAATATTCTCTATCTCCATAAGATTGGAGGATTCAATCCTCACATCTTCCCGTTCCATTCGTCGAGGAATTCGGCGACGAAGGCGTGCATGAACCGGTCACGGTCTTCCGCAATCCTCCGGGCCGTTTCCGTGTTCATCATACCTTTAAGCAGGAACAGTTTCTCGTAGAAATGATTGAGTGTGGTTCCGTTTCGTGCACGATACTCGGTCTCCGACATATCGTATCCCGGCAGTTCTTCCGGATCATAGAGAGCACGGCCACGGCTTCCGCCGAATGCGAATGCACGGGCGATACCGATGGCGCCGATGGCATCCAGCCGGTCGGCATCCTGCACGATCTTTCCTTCGATGGTATGCGGTGTTTGGGTATCCGTCCCCTTGAACGAAACGGTCGATATCGCATCGATGACCCGCACCTGGATGGATGCCGGAACGCCTTCCTCCGTCATGATCCTGCGGGCGTTCGCATAATCCTCCGTCGAGAACAGTTTGACATCGTCAGCGTCATGCAGAAGCGCGGCAAGCACGACGATGTCGCGGTCGCAGGACTCTTCATCGGCGATCCGGCATGCCATCCGGTAGACGCGGATACTGTGTGCGGCATCATGGCCGGACGCATCGCCTGCAAACAGGGCCTGCACTTTTTCGAGGAGAGAAGAAAGAGAATACATGATGGTTGAATATACTATCTTTGTATTCAAACATTAAAAAAAAGTCCGAGGGTGTAGACCACCCCCATACTCAGGATAATTCAAATGGTTATACAGTCTTCTTGACGTATGCGAGACCGGCCGATTCAAGTGCATATTTCATCATGACATCCTGGATCGAGTTGTACTGCGGAACCGCAATGACGAGATTCTTTCCTTCTGCACTGCGCTTTATTGCCCACGCTGCAAATTCATCCCAGGTGTTGACCGGCGCGTCAGCACCGACCAGGAATCCGGAACCTTCGGTCATGATCGGAGACAGGATCTTGATACCCGTACGGGTATCGATCGAGGAAATGAACGGCGGTGCACCGGCGATCGCATACTCTGCCTGTCCGGTCTGCAGGAGGGTCATGATGTTCGGTCCTCCGGAACCTTCGACGATATCGACATTGCAGATCTTCTTGCCGTTGACATAGAGTTCGGCATTCGCAACCGGTCCTGCTTTCGTAGAAGCGGATGCCGGTTTCAGATAGGTATTGTAGTTGTCCCTGAAGTATTCCCAGTTCTTGAGAAGGACATAGAGCGGAGAATCATGGTCGCTGCGCAGGGATCCGATGGTGATCTTGCCGGAAACCGGTTCCGGGAACGTACCCTTTCCGTCGATGATCTCCTTTGCAGCATAGTACGGCTCGAAATCATAGAGCAGTTTTTCGGTCTCTTCGCGGGAAGTCGATTTCAGATTCTTCACGAGCGTTCCGAGATCGCGCTGGGTCTCGACGAACTCATAGGTGCTGTCTTTCCAGGCCTGGGTGAGTTCCGTCGAGAACCTGATGGTCGGCAGGGACGTCTTGATGATATCGATTCCCTTGACGGTCGTGGAACCGAACGTCGGATCAGTGGTCCCGTACATCCAGTTCGAAACGGATGCGGCTGCTTCCTCCGGATGTTCGACGACGAACGTGTTTCCAAGAAGCATCAGACCGGTAAGAACGGTTGCCAGTTCCTTGTTCTTCAGTCCGTCTTCGTTCGCA
>DALTWN010000226.1 GCA_029987045.1 Methanocorpusculum sp. | reverse complement strand
GTACCGAGATCGCTACCATCGACGTCCGTCCGGAAGACCGCGGACTTGCAATCGGCAAAGAAGGCAGAAACATCATTAAAGCGAAGAAGCTCGCGCTCCGTCACTTTAATATTTCAAACGTCGAACTCACTCCGCAGGACGAAGAAGAGCCTGCAGAGATTTAACATTTTTTTTCTTATCAGTTCAGAATCGACCGTTCCGGATACGGTACGGGATTTTTCAGAATTCACGAAAAACGAAGCGGGCCTGGAGGGATTCGAACCCCCGGCATTCGGGTTAGAAGCCCGACGCTATATCCTGGCTAAGCCACAAGCCCTGATGTCTATAACTATATGATTTTCATAGAGATAAATATGATGTTTTTCCGGGGACGGTTCCGCCGGTAAGAAAACGGCAAATAATTATCTTCCCAGTGCATACAGATGAATATGCAAGAGTATGAAGTCAAGCGCGGAAACACCGCCGATCTCGAGGATCGCATCAAGGCGGGATTCGCCGACATCTTCAACGTGACTCCGTCGGTTTCCGGCGGTCACTATGCCATCACGTACGGCAGCATGAAGAAGCTCGAGGTATGGCCCGGCGAGAAGAACAAGACACTGGTCGTCGATACGGTCACCGACGAGAAGGTGCTGGAACTTCCGGATGCGCAAGCCGACAGTATCATCCTGGACACCAACAAGAAGTTCCGCCAGTTCCTTGACCTGACGACGTGTTTCACCACGAAGGAACGGGTAAAACGTGCGAAGAAAGCCGCCGAGAAAGGCGAGTGAATACTTCTTCCTTTTTTGAAAAAAGATTATTGTGATGGATTCCCGCAGAAGTTTCCTGCGATGAATTCACGGACCAGATGCGCGGCGACCATTGCGGTCTGTCCCTGGTCGGTCGGCATGACCTCGACGTAATCGAATCCGACGGTCTGCGGCGCCAGGCGTCTGATGACCGTTCTGATATCGAGCGGCGTCATGCCGAATGGTTCCGGTGTTCCCAGGCCCGGGGTGATGCCGCAGTCGATCGCATCGGCATCGATAGACAGATAGACGGATGCACTGCCTACCATCTGCATGATCTCGTCCATTACGGCGGCGATTCCGCGGTCACGGATATCGTCGGCGGTATAGAGCCGGGCATGTTCCCGGGCGAACGTGAACTCCTCTTTCGTTCCGCTGCGTGCGCCGAGGAAGATGATGTTGCCGACGGTTTCCTTGTTCCGTGCGGTGACGCAGTCGTGATTGAATCTGCTTCCGCGGTATTCGTCCTGCGAATCCAGATGGGCGTCGCAGACGATATACCAGGCAGGTTTCACGGCCTTGACGGCGCCGATGGTCGCGGAATGTTCGCCGCCGAACATGACCGGGATCTTGCCGTCGGCTACGATGTCCCTGACGGTATCTTCGACCTGGCCTGCCATGAGGTCAGGCAGACATTCGCAGTAGAGGTCGCCCATATCGTGCATGGGGATCTCGTACATCTCCAGGTCATAGTGCGGGAAATACGATTCGAGATTGTAGGATGCGGCGCGTATCGCTGCAGGGCCGTCCCTGCATCCTGCCTTGAACGAGGTGGTGCCGTCGAAGGGGACACCGAACAGTACGTATCGCGCAGATGTATACTCGGAATCGGCATCTGCAAAAAGAGTTGATGAAAAAGACTGCATGGTATCTGCAGACTAATTCAGAGATCGAGTTTGCGTTTACCTAAGGACTCGATGTACGGAACTTCCTGTGCGGGCTGGAAGGTTGCAACAATGTCATCTGGGACATTCAGTTCGAAGTTGTTGAAGTCTTTCATATCCATGAAAGTGACAACGTTTCCTGCGATGGTCAGGATCTGACCGGTCTTTCTCTCGACAATCGGTGCGTAGATGGTTGCAGAGGTCGGGGAAACGACAGAGCGTTTCTGTCCGTCGAAGATACCGACGACATCGAGTCTTGCTTTTGCGGCACCGTGCTTTCCCGGCTTGGAGATAGCAATGCTCATGATTTTACACGGCTCATCGTCGACAACGACATAACGGCCTTCTTTCAGTTTTCCAACTTCGGTTTGTTCCTTCATTGTTA
>DALTWN010000029.1 GCA_029987045.1 Methanocorpusculum sp. | reverse complement strand
GTTCGGTAAAGAACGTGTGCCAGAACGGCAGGTTCTCGTACATGTTCAGGCCGAACGGCAGTCCGATCTTTCCCCGCGGCGCATTCTCGAGCGGTTTGTAGGAAAGCAGCTTTTCATATTTCCAGCGGGCGAGGTTCGGCAACTGTGATTTCTCCTTGCCGAGCGGGCGGGAACACCGGTTGCCGGATACGAACCGTCTGCCGTTGTCGAAGGTATTGACGGTCAGTGAACAGTGGTTGGTACACAGTTTGCAGGTGATCGGTTTTGCTTTGTGGAAGAATCCTTCAAGCCCGTCCTTCGTCAGGATGGTCGAGGTTTCCGGATTGAGTGCCTTGATGTAGAGCGCAGCACCGTATGCGCCGGAGATTCCTGCAATGACCGGACGGGTGACATTGCGGTCGAGTTCCTGTTCGAATGCCCGCAGAACCGCATCGTTCTTGAATGTACCTCCCTGGACGACGATGTGTTTTCCCAGATCGTCGGCGGATCCTGCCCTGATGACTTTGTAGACCGCGTTCTTGACAATGGAAATCGACAGTCCCGCTGCGATATCGGCGACCGATGCTCCGTCACGCTGAGCCTGTTTGACGGACGAGTTCATGAACACGGTACACCGGGATCCGAGATTGACCGGATGTTCGACGAACAGACCGAGCTTGGCGAACTCGTCGATGGAATAGCCGAGTGCTTTTGCGAAGGTTTCAATGAACGAGCCGCAGCCGGAAGAACAGGCTTCGTTGAGGAAGATACTGTCGACGGCGCCGTTGCGGATCTTGAAACATTTCATATCCTGGCCGCCGATATCGATGATGAAATCGACATCGGGATTGAAGTGCTGGGCTGCCTTGAGATGCGCCACGGTTTCAACCAGTCCGGCATCCAGATTGAATGCGTTCTTGATCAGGTTTTCACCGTATCCGGTCACGGCCGCTCCGGCGATGGTCACCCGGTCACCGCATGCGGCGTAGATCTTCTTGAGTTCTTCCAGGACAATCTGGACAGGATTTCCGAGGTTCGAGCCGTAATAGGTGTAGAGGATTCCGTCATGGTCATCGATAAGGACCAGTTTGGTGGTCGTACTTCCCGCATCGATACCAAGCCAGGCACGCCCGCGGTAGGTGGCGATATCGGTCTTTGGCGGAGCGTTTGCATTGTGGCGTTTGAGGAATGTATCGTATTCTTCCTGCGATGCGAACAGCGGCTGCATCGTGTTGGTGATGACCGTATTCGTGACGGAATGCTCGATGCGTCTGCAGAGATCTTCGAATCCGTCTACGGCATACGTGTCTGCAGACAGTGCCGCACCGAGTGCGGCGAAACAGTCGGCATTCTCAGGGAATATGGCATGGGTTTCATCCAGATGCAGGGTTTCAGCGAACCGTTTCCGCAGACCCTGGTAGTAGTACAGCGGTCCGCCGAGGAAGACGATCTTGGTACCGAGCGACCGTCCCTGTGTCAGTCCTGCAATCGTCTGGTCGACCACTGCCTGATAGATGGATGCCGCTACATCCTCCTTTCTACCTCCCTGATTGAGAATCGGCTGGATATCGGTCTTCGCGAACACACCGCAGCGGGATGCTATCGGATAGATCTTTTCGTAGTTCAGGGACAGGCGGTCGAGCTCTTCGACGGAAACATTGAGCAGGGTCGCCATCTGGTCGATGAACGCTCCGGTACCGCCGGCACACGATCCGTTCATACGTTCTTCAAGCGATCCGCGGAAGAAGATGATCTTTGCATCTTCACCGCCGAGCTCGATGACGGAATCGACGTCGGGAATATAGGTTTCGACAGCTTTCGCGGTGGCAAAGACTTCCTGGATGAACGGGATATTGGCGGATTTTGCGACACCGAGACCGGCGGATCCCGTAATCAGAAGCTGGACCTTTTTTCCGGCAAGAGGTACGGTGGCGGCAGCATCCTGCAGTGCTTCCACCGTCTTTTCCCGCACCTTCGAAAAATGTCTGCCGTAGGAGCGATAGAGTATTGTCTCTCCGGTACGCGGGAGAATGATGACTTTGACCGTCGTCGACCCGATATCGATACCAATTCTATAATCTGCCGAATCCGCCATTATTGGTACTATATTTGGATTATTAGGCAATAATAGGTTTGTTCTCTGGGTATGAACCCGAAAACCCGGGGAAATTCCGTCAGGAAAAATCCGGACTTGCGCAACTTTACTTGTTTTAGGCCTCTGATTTTATCAGTTAGCACAACCAATTACTACGTATGACTGAAGAGAATGAGCCAATATACAATATCTTTCGCAGCAAGCGCGAAACGACCCGGTTCCAGGTCCTGGTCGAGGTTGCTGAACACCAGCCGTCCATCCGCCAGCTGGAAATCGCCGAAAAACTCGGCGTGACGCCGCAGGCGATTTCCGAGTATATCCGTACGCTGACGGAAGAGGGTTTCATCAGTGCGGAAGGCCGCGGCAGATACTATGTGACCCATAAAGGCGTGGAATGGGTCCTGAACAATGCGGAGATTCTTGAATCCTTTGCACGTCATGTCAGACGCGATATCATTCATCAGGTGGTTACCTGGGCGGCCATTGCCGATTCCGATCTCAAGAAAGGAGATGCGGTCGGTGTCTATATGAAGAACGGATGGCTGTATGCCGGAAAGAAACCGCAGTCGGCTATGGGTATGGTCGCAGCCGATGCATCCGAAGGAAATGATGTCGGTGTCGCCCGTCTTGCCGGTATCATCGAGCATACCGAAGGAACGGTCACTATCGCGAAAGTCCCCCGTATCGAACGCGGCGGATCTCTTACCGTCGATTCCGAACGGCTGAAGGCTGTCGCCAGGGATAATGATATCGTGGGAGCGGTAGGTCTGGAAGCCTATCTTGCGCTGACCCATGCGGATATCAAACCCGACATGTTCTATGGTGCACGCGAAGGGGTCATCGAAGCCGCGTTCCATGGGCTTCGCTGTCTGATTCTCGTTATCGACGAGGAGTTCACCGATTTCCTCAAACGCCTGGAGACCGCAGGTCTCGCGTACACGATTACGAACCTGGTGAACGAATAAGTGACAACCATTGTTCAGCCCTATAAGAAAGGGTACAAGGTCTTCTTCTGCGACGATGCGAAAGCCGGGAAAATAAAGCATGTCGGAACCGTCGAACTCGAGTCGACGACAAAAGGAATCCGTCCGTCGGAGTTCTTCGTCCGTCGTCCCGGGACTTCGCATGTTCAGAAGACACCGACCAAGGAGTTCATTACGGTTCTGCGGGCGAATGGCGATGTCCTGCTGACGGAGACACTGCCGGAATTCCAGGATTTTCTCCGGAGCATGCAGATCGAATGGAAGAAGGTATCTCTGTGCCGGACATGTCTGTTTGACGACCGGATAACGCTGCTTTCGGAAGAAACGCGTATCCGCTGCGGCAGCGAGTTCGTCTGTCTGGACTGTGCGAAACGGGAACTGCGCAGAGAACTCGCCCATATCCGCAAACTCGGAAAACGTACCCAGCTGCATATCGAAGAACTGCTGGAAGAGTACCGTGACCTTGATATGGTCCTGGCGATCCTGCAGCCGGAAGCGCTCGATATGAAGAAGACCATGTTCGATTGCCTGGAAGCACACGAACAGGTCATGACCGAACGTATCGAGAATCTTGCACTGCCGCGTGAGTTCACGGATATCTGCGGCGTCGATACGCTGATGCCCGCCCAGCAGCTCGCGGTCGAAGCCGGTCTGCTGTACGGAAAGGATCTGCTGGTCGTTGCAGCGACCGCGTCGGGAAAGACGTTCATCGGCGAGATGGCCGGTCTGAAGAACATCATCGAAGGCCGCGGACGGATGCTGTTCCTGGTACCGCTGGTTGCTCTTGCAAACCAGAAATACGACCGGTTCTCGGAAAAGTATGCGGGTATCACCAAGACCTCGATCATGACGGGATCGTCGCGTCTGAATCTGCCGGAAACACGGCCGGTCGGTAACCGCGGGGCAGGCGGCGGAATCGTGGTCGGTACCTATGAAGGCGTCGACAACATGCTCCGTAAAGGCATGCGGCTGGACAATATCGGGACCATTGTCATCGATGAAGTCCAGATGCTCGAGGATCCCGACCGCGGTCATCGTCTGGATGGTCTGATCGCCCGTCTGAAGTACATTGCACCGAAAGCACAGTTCCTGTATCTGTCGGCAACGATCGGGTCGCCGAACATCCTCGCCAAGAAACTCGGGGCGTCCCTGGTATCGTATGCGGCCCGTCCGGTCGCACTCGAACGGCACCTGATATTCACCGAAAAGGACGCGAAACCGAAATACATCAAGAAACTCGTCTTTGAAGAGTTCAACAAGGTATCTTCCAAAGGATACAAGGGTCAGACCATCGTGTTCACGAATTCACGTGCACGCTGCCATACGCTTGCGGCTTCCATCGGAAACCTTGCAACGCCGTATCATGCGGGTCTGACCTCGCAGGAACGCCGGCAGGTAGAAAAGAAGTTCGAAGAAGGAAAACTTGCCTGTGTGGTGACGACCGCGGCTCTTGCGGCAGGTGTCGATTTCCCGGCAAGCCAGGTCATCTTCGATGCTCTTGCCATGGGTATCAACTGGCTGTCGGTCCAGGAATTCCACCAGATGATGGGACGTGCAGGCAGACCGGATTTCCATGATGTCGGCCGCGTGGTTATCCTCGCAGAGCCGGGAGCTTCCTATTCACGTGAATCCAAGCTTACGGAAGAAGAAGTGGCAATCCAGCTCCTGAAAGGAAAGATGGAGGAAGTCGCTCCCGAATACGGTATCGAAGAGGCGTCGGAAGAGTTCGCGGCGAATGTCGTCATGGCGCACGGAAATCTCCGTGATGCGGAAAAGATCGGGGCATCCATGGTCGGTACCGGTGACGATCCGGTTCCGGAAATGGAGAAACATCGCCTGGTAACCATTACCGGCAACCGCATCGAACTTGCTCCGCTCGGTCGCATGATGGCGGAACATTTCCTTGGTATTCACCGGGTCCTTGAAATCGACCGGCTGGTCAGATTCATGGAAGAACCGCTCGAGATTCTTGCAGAACTTGCGGCCATCGAAGCCGAGGAGGAAAAGGACCGTCGCCGCGACGAACGGCGGAACTCTGCCATGGAAAAGGCAGGAAAGGAAACTGCACGCCAGCTCTCATCCAAGAAGCAGGAACCGCCGGCATGGGTTGCACGGCGCAAGGAACAGCATGCGGCCGTCAAATACGAGCATTCGCAGAAGCGTGCGGAAGCTGCCGGTAAACCGGCATCTCCTGCATACACTCCGCGGCGTGCATCGAAGGAGGCGGAAGAACGTATCGAACGCAAGAAACGGGAAGCGAACCAGTTCATTCCGCCACCGAAACGCGAACGTACGAAGTCTGTAGAATGGGATGCCGTCGAAGCGGGTATCGATGCCCGGCGTGCAGGAAAATACGACGATGCACTGGGTATTCTCGGAGCCTGGGTCGATAACCATCCGACCGACAGCCGTGCACTGACCGAACTCGGAAAAGTCTACGATCTGCGTGGTGCACGTGACGAAGCATATTCCTGCTATCAGCGTGCGGCTGCCGCCGATACGCGGAACCGCGAAGCCATCGACCGCATGAATGCGTATCTTATCGGTATCACGGTGGAAATCGACAACGACGAAACCGCGGCACGTGTGCCGACAGGCATCGTTCGTAAAAAGTCGGAAAAGTGATCGTGCAGGGAATGGTGAGGATTCACCAGACTTTGCACGTTGATTTTTTGGTATTTTTCAGTCCCAGTAATCGTAGTGGGCGTGTTCTTCCGGATCCATGCGTTCCGGACCTTTGGCCGGTATGGGGCCGGCGCCGATGGAAAGAATCGCTACCGGGCGGATATGTGCGGGAAGTTCGAGAATCTCTTTTACGGCATCTTCATCGAATGCACCCATCCAGCAGGTCTGCAGCCGGATGGCATGAGCCGCGAGCATGATATAGGTCGCTGCAATCGTTGCGTCCTGGACGGCGTAGAGGATACCGCGTTCGCCGTACCGTGACATTGAGCGGACATAGTTCGCACAGACGACGAATGCGCAGCCGGCATCGACCATCTGCCGCTGACCGCCCGTCGCATCCATGAGTGCTTCGAGCTGACCTTCGTCGGAAACGATGACGACATCCCATGCTTCCAGATTTCCTGCAGTAGGACACGTCGATGCGGCAGACAGCAGATAGTCCTTTTCTTCCTCGGAAATGCCGGATGCTTCGTCGTATTCACGCACCGATCTGCGGGAAGAAAGAAATGCCTGAAACTCGGACGGGTCCATGGTTTCAGAGAAGACCTGCTTCGGACAGGACAGCGAATGCGTCTGCTGCGACGGAGGTGACCGGAATCATGGCTTCTCCGCATTTGTCGGAAGCGATACCGAACTGGTTCGATTTGACCAGGGAAATGACTTCATCGATACCGGAAGCCGCCTGGGTGAATTCCTGTCTGCCGGTACATGATGCGGCCCCCTGCAGATCGGCTGCAAGGACTTCAAGCAGTTCTCCCAGAATGAATTTCGCGCCGGGTTTATCCTCTTTGTTGAGTGTCGGAACCGTGATCAGCTGGTGGGCAATCATCATGATATCGAGTTTTGCACGTTCTGCCATGTGATATTGCATAAGTGCCTGTTTGGGTGTGAGTGTCATGGTTAATCTGTCTAATCCATTTGGATTCGCGGGTATTAAAGAGTTAGTCCGGTATCAATCTGTTTCTCCGGCGGAAAACAGTTAATACTCCGGTACAGACATACACATATACAGAATCAATACTATGCATCTCAAAGTCCATACCATACCCGGAGAAGGCACAATTACCGCTCTCTGCGATGCCGAACTTATCGGCAGAACACTGGTAGGTGAATACTGCGATCTTGTCATCGATGATGATTTTTACGGTAAAGAGCCCACTCCGCAGGATGAAATAATAGCCGCACTCAAAGACGCGGTCAATGCAAATATTATCGGCAGAAAATCCTGTGCACTTGCCATAGCGATTGGTGTCATCGCTCCGGATGACTGCATGGAAATCGAAGGAATACCGCATGCACAGGTATATCGGGTGTAACCAGGATCATGTCTGAATTAACACAGGGATTTTGCCCGCGATGCGGAGCACCGACCCCGGACGGAGGACTTTGCGGGAAATGCAAGGCAAAAGATCTTGTCTGGGCCGAGGTTCCCGAACGGCTCGAATGTACCATATGTCCGACCTGTGAATCGATCAAGACCTCCGGCATGTGGGCGGATTCCGCCGTTGAAAAGGATCAGGTGGCATACAATATCGTATCTTCGTCGATCAAGATCCATCCGGACGTCGAAGATGTCCAGACCTCCATTCATATCCGCGACATCTCGAACAACCGCAGTCAGGCGGAAGTGCTGATCATCGGAAAACTCTATGGCATCCCGGTCGAACATTCCTCGAAGATCAAGTTCGTATGGATTCACGAACAGTGTGACAGATGCAGCAGAATCGCCGGCAGCTACTATGAAGGAGTGATCCAGGTAAGAGCGGCAGGAAGACGACCGACCGAGTTCGAAAAAACACGGAGTGCGAAGATCGCCTATCAGCTGGAAGACCAGCTGCAGACTTCAGGCGACCGTCTTTCGTTCGTTTCCGATATCGAGGAGATCGACGGCGGAATCGATATCACCTTCTCGACGCAGGCTATCGGCAATCTGATTGCCCGTGATATCCAGGGAGCTCTCGGCGGTACCTGTACGACGCATCCGAAACTCATCGGTGAAAAGAACGGATGCAGACTGTACCGGGTTACCTATTCGCTGCGTCTTCCGCGGTTCGCACGGGGAGACGTCGTCTTCCGCAACAATACCTGGTGCAAGATTCTGCGTCAGACCAAGGAAACCCTGTTCGTTCAGGATCTGACGACGGGACAGACCCGGTCATTCAGGGAAAACGATGACGATCCGCTGCTTGGCAATGTCAGCAATGCAGAGCATGGCGATGTCATCTACAAGGATGCAGGGATTCTCGGTATCATGGATCTCGCGGAAAACAAGGTCCATGAAGTCCCTGACCGTGCATGGCTGAATGCGAATCCGGGTGATGCTATCGAGTTCCTTCGTGGAAAGGATACGATCATTCCGGTCGGACGCTACGAGGAAGAACCTGAACAGGAATCATGAACGTACGTGCAGTTCCACGGTCATCACTTGAAACCGTTATGCAGGAACCGTGGGTGGATACCGCACGGAAACCCTATGTTTCGGGAAAGACCGCCTATGTCCCGGTAAAGGACGGAGAACCCTATGACGAAGTTCTGGAAGAGCGGATGCCGTACTGCGGACGTGGATACCAGAAGATGGGAGATACCGTCATCTTCCACGGCGAGATGCCGACAAAGGAGGATATCGGGGAAGTGACCGCGTTTCTGCATCCGGCATGCATTCTGCATTCTGCCGGGCAGAGCGGGGTCATGCGGATTCCCGAGATGACCGTTCTCAAAGGAACGCCGCATGACGTGACGTTTCGTGAATCGGGAATCTCGTATACCCTGAATCCCGCGAAGGTCATGTTTTCGCAGGGGAACCGGGGAGAAAAACAGCGGCTGAAAAAGATGATCCGGCCGGGAGAACGCGTTGCCGATATGTTTGCCGGTATCGGCTACTTCACGCTGACCGCTGCAAAAGCCGGTGCGCAGGTCCATGCGATGGAACTCAATCCCGATTCATTTGCCTATCTGCAGACCAATATTTCCGCGAATCATCTCGGCGGTCTGATTACGCCGGAACTCGGCGACTGCCGTACGCATCTTTCCGGGATATACGACCGTATTCTCATGGGTCATTTCGATGCGCCTGATTTCCTTTCGTATGCGCTATCCCATGCGAAAGAGGGGACGGTTCTCCATATTCATGCACTCGGGGATAAAGAAACCGCTATTATTGATGCAGTCGTATCCGCAGGTTTTAGGTATGAGCTAACCAAACATAAGGTAAAGAAGTACGCAGCGCATCAGATACATTATGTGTACGATCTTGTTCTGGCATGAAGACTCTTGAAAATAAACGGATTGTTCTTGCGGTAACCGGCAGTATTGCGGCAGTGGATACGGT
>DALTWN010000028.1 GCA_029987045.1 Methanocorpusculum sp. | reverse complement strand
TCGCGGTTTCCGGACCGGGTCATCGGAACACCCTGTTCCTTGTACGTACGCATGATGATCTGCGTCATCGTCTCTTTCACGCCATCCAGGGATGCGATCTGTTCAGCAACGAACCGTGATACTTCCGTCATGGTCTTTCCGTGGATAGTCACCTGGAAATCATAGGTTCCGGTCAGCAGATGAATGCTTTCGACTTCCGGGAACCGGGAAATCTTTTCGGCGATTCCGTCGTATCCGAGTCCTTTTTCCGGAGATACCTTGAGCGACAGGACGACAATCACATTGTCGTCTCCCAGAACGGAATAATCGATGACGGCAGTACAGCTGCGCAGGATACCTGCGTCCTGCAGTGCCTTGATGCGTTTATCGACTTCCGCTGCCGGAATCTCAAGCATGCATCCGAGATCCTCCGATGCGATACGGCTGTTCTTCTGCAATTCCTGTAATATGACTTCGTCTTTCTGATCCATGGTTTCAGTTACCTCGTGCTAATTCTCTCATGCGTTCGCATTCTGCAAAACGCGGCTCGTTCATAATGACTTTCCTGATATCGTTCGTCGGTCCCTTGAAGTAGATTTCCGTCGTTCTTCCGTGTCTGCCGAATGAAATGACATGGGTAGACACAATACCCAGCATACTCAGGTCGTTGATCAGATCGGATACCCGGCGGGCAGACAATGCTTCTATATCCAGATCGCGGGTAAGGTCACGATACACGTTCATGACATGACTGGTCGTAAAGACCTTCTGACCGGATCCGGCGACGACAAGCATGGAACTCAGGACGATCTTGCTCTGGATCGGCAGTGTCCGGATACATTCGCTCATAGTATCGTCATCGATCTTATCCTGTGCATCGACGACATGGCGTTCTTCGACATGTTCGGCGCCTTCACGCTCGGCAAGTTCTCCCGATACCCGAAGCAGATCGAGTGCTCTGCGTGCATCACCGTGTTCCTGAGCGGCACGGGCGGCACACAGGGAAATGACATCATCCGATACGGCACCGTCGATGAATGCGACCTTCGCACGCTGATAGAGAATATCACGGAGCTGGTTCGCATCGTACGGCGGGAACACCAGTTCTTCTTCGGAAAGAGAGGAAAGGACACGGGGATCCAGGAAATCCTTGAATGTCAGATCGTTGGAAATACCGATGATGCATACCCGTGCGTTTTTCAGGTCGCTGTTGATACGTGTCAGACTGTAGAGCGTATCATCGCCGCTTTTCTTGACCAGTTTATCGATTTCGTCAAGAACGATGATCTGCAGACCGCCGGTATGTTCCAGGATATTCTTCAGTTCGGAATATACCTGATCGGTATGCCATCCGGTCGGCGGGATGAGTGACTGTTTGCGGTCGCTCGGTTTCAGTTCGACACCGCTGACATGGTTCGCGATCTGGGCAAGCACACGATACTGGGTATCGATGGTCTCACAGTTCAGGTGCACCAGTCTGCACCGTGCGAACTCGGAACTTTCGTTTTCCAGTTCACCGCCGACATATTTGACTGTGGCGGTCTTTCCGGTACCGGTCTTTCCATAGATAAGAATATTCGACGGGGTTGCTCCCTGGAGAGCCGGTGCCAGGATCTCTGCAATGGAATCGATCTGATCGTCACGATGCGGTAACTCCCGCGGATTATAACTGTGACGGAGAACTTCGCGGTTCCGGAAAATCTTATTGTCGGTGATATATTTCTTGAACAGACCGGACGGTTTTCGCGGTTCTTCTGCTGCCGTCTGCGGTTCTTCCGGTTTTATCGGTTCCTCAGGCGGAGCACTCTCTGCTGTCTGCTGTTCATCAGGATTCTGAACAGGAACAGACTGATCCATAGGGTATTCTTCATCTGACATGCTTTATTCAGATAGGTTCTATTTCCATAATAATATAGTGCTGTTTCGAATGGAGATGAAGGGGTATATTGCAAGTGGAAACCGGCAGATACAGACAGTTTTTCTCATCAGTTTAAATACCATGGATTTGTTTTGGATTTTTCGGAATCTGAAGAGGGGGACCCCTTTGTTGCGAGTGGAAACACAAAACCGGTATCCGCATCTGAAAAAAGACGGGGGTGGATCTTCAATCTTCTGTAATTATCGGTCATCTCTTTGGTTTCCCTGGTTTCCCTAGTTTTTTCCTCTTCATTTTGCGCTCTGTTTTTCTTTTTCGTTGTAATTTGTTAATTTTTTATTATTAATTTTTATATTAAATTAAAAAGAAAAGATTTATATTATTACATGACAAACTACTAATGAATACATCTAAAACAGATTTTGCAGCAGATTTTCTGCCATACACAAAATCTATTTCCACTCGCAACAAAGGGGTCCCTCCCCCTACAATTTTTCTCTCATCAAATTTTCTGAATCAAACCAGAAAATATCCTAAATATCCCATGATTCACTGATGATTTGTCCTCATTTTCTCCAGGATAAAAGTTCCATACGAAACATAGGTCTTTATCATCTGGTTCTATCTGTCTGAATCCACTATTTATAACCGTCAGTATTGCCAACATATCAGTACTATCATGACAGATACCAGCTCTTCACCAGCTCCCCGAAATGAACGGTACTGGGAAATCGATGCAGCCCGTGGTATCTGTCTCATCGGCATGATCATTTTCCATGCAATCTTCATCATGGCGATGTTCGGTATCATATCCGTCGATATCTGGGAAGATCTCATCTGCAGGAACATCGTTCCCGGAATCAATTTCCAGTATATCCACCTTGGTACTGCTCTCTTCGTTCTGATCTGCGGATTTTCCCTGATGCTTCGTCAGCGGCGTATGGAAGGACTGTCGAAGAAAGCATACAATATCGCAGTCATCAAACGCGGTATACAGGTGGTCATCGTCGGTATCGTCATCGCATTCATCGGATCGCTCATCATTCACTTCTTCATCGGTGACGGCCGGTTCATGTATTTCACGATCCTGATGATGATGGGATGCGGCATGATCATCTGTCTTCCGTTCCTGGGACTGAAGAAATGGGCATGTATTCCTGCGCTCGCTCTCATTCTTCTCGGGTTCTTCCTCAGTACCATCCAGGGTCCGGCATTCCTGCTGCCGCTCGGCATTCTCCCGGGAGATTTCATGCCCCGTGACTATTTCCCGCTGTTTCCCTGGGTCGGTATCATGCTGATGGGATTCGCTCTCGGCTCGGTTCTGTATCCGAACGGCCATCGGCGGTTCACGGTTCCTCAGCCGAACAGATTCTTCAGATTCCTTGCCACCGTCGGAAAGTATCCACTGCAGATCTATGTTCTCCACATCCCGGTACTTGCCGGAATAATCGCTCTGATCTGTCTTGTCTGTGCCCTGTTCGGCGCTCCGATCAGTCCGATGATACCGTGAGATCTATATTTTCCGCAGAGCTGCAAGATTGGTGCGGTATGATTTTTCCCGCGGATTCAGTTTGATCGCTTTTGTCAATGCCGCTGCGGCCTCATCCTTTTCGTTCAGACAGGCATGGGTGATTCCGCACAGTGCCCAGACTTCGTCGTCATCGGGTGCAATCTGTGTCGCTTCTTCGACCCGTGCAAGAGCCTTTGTCAGGTTCTGGCTGCGGATACAGATGTTTACCTGCATCTTGATTGCCCGGATATCCGAACTGACCAGGTCATCGTCCAGCAGTGCATCCGCATCGACAAGGTTTCCGAGATTCACCAGGGCATGTACCTTATGCAGAACCGCTGATACATACGTCGGATCGATTGCCAGTGCGGCTTCCGCTTCCTTGAGTGCCTCCTCGTTCTTCCCGAGGACCAGCAGATACCCTGCTTTGTTGGAAAGAAGTGTCGGCGAATGCGGATTGATTGCCAGTGCCCGTTCGGATGCTGCAATCGCTTCGGTCGGTTTACCGCCTTCCGCGAAGAACCGCGCCTCTTCGGCGGGGAACCGGTAATCGGTCGCAAACAGTTTTCCTGCAGTACATGCGGCGGCAAGGGCGGTCGCACGGTCGCCGGTCTGTTCCGCCAGATAGATGATGTTGTACCAGACATCCGGGGTATCCGGCCGGAGTTTGACGGCTTCCTTGTAGCAGAAGAGTGCGGCATCCAAATCGCCGCCGGTTTTGCGGGAAGCAGCTTCCTTGCACCAGAGCACCGGATCCTTCGGATCGCTCACGGTCGGTTTTTTGCCGGAACGTGCCATTTAGTGTTTCTCCCAGCGGAGCAGCTGCTGCAGGGATCCGAGGGTTCCGCCGTTATGGATCTCTTCACGTATCCGTATCTCCGTATGATGGACTTCGACGGCACGCCGGGCGATTTCATAGGCACGTTCGCGGGGAATCACGACGACGCCGGACATGTCGCCGACGATCCAGTCTCCCGGCCGGACCGTCTGGCCGCAGCAGGAGATCTCGGCGTTGATTTCGCCGAATCCTTTCGGTTCGCCGGCGTTCGGCTGTACCGATTTCGCATAGACCGGAACATCGAGTTCCGTGATATCGTCCCAGTCGCGTACCGCACCGTCGATGACGATACCTGATATACTGCGCATTTTCGCCGAATGGGTTGCCAGTTCTCCCCAGGGTGCGATATCACAGCGTTCGTCGTTGCAGATGATCAGGACATCGCCCGGATTGCAGACATCGATTGCCTGAACGGGTTTCGACCAGTCGCCGCCGAAGGTCTGGACGGTGACCGCTTTTCCGATCATCTTCTTCGGCGTGTGGCGGACAGCAAGACCGGACATTGCGCCTTTCCGGTACATTGCATCGCTGACGTTCGGTGTCGTGACTTCTGCAAGCAGTCTGCGGATTTCATCATCGAGTGAACCGGCGGATTTCCTGGCAGCTTTCGGTGCATCGATTGCCGCCCGTACGTCTGCAGCCGCTTTTTTCACATCGGCCGCCTTGACGATGGTGGCACCGACGATGACGATATCGGCACCTTTCGCTGCTGCTGCTGCTGCGGTTTCTGCGGTCAGTCCTCCTGCGACCGCAATTCTGACACCGAGATTTCCGAGGTTTTCGAGTACATCGAGCGGATCCTTTCCTTCCATCTGCTGGTCGATACCCACATGGGCATTGATGATCTGGACACCCATTCCGGCAAGTTCCTTTGCCCGTGACGCGACGTCCTTTACGTTCATCATATCGGCCATGAGTTCGACGCCGTAGAGATTTGCACCGCGGACTGCATCGCGGATAACGGCATCGTCTGCAGATGCCAGAATGCACACGACATCCGCTCCTGCCTTTGCCGCCATCTCGACTTCGATTCCTCCGGTATCCGAAGTCTTGAGATCGGCGACTATCTTATGTCCGGGGAATTCTTTGCGCAGTGACCGGACGATATTCATGCCCTCACTTTTGATGAGCGGTGTGCCTGCTTCGATCCAGTCGGTCCCGCCGGCAACCGCATCTTTTGCAATATTGAGTGCACGGCTGCCTTCCGTCAGATCGAGCGCAGTCTGGAGGATGATTGTCATATGTCTGTTATATTGGACGGATATCCATTTACTACTTTGGCTGAACCGGCAGGAAAAACAGCTATATCTCCCCCTATCATACGTGTATCTACAGTACCATGTTCCGGCTCGTTCTTCTCATCGTCATCGTGGTCATTTTCCTTCTCATGATCGCCTATCTTGTGATGATTCGTCCCTCGTCCAGGCGCACGGAAGAAACAGTGCGGTTTGCCGGGACGAAGTTTGCGCATCGCGGTCTGCATGACGATACAGCCGCGGAAAACACGCTTGAAGCGTTCCGCAAGGCACGCGATGCCGGATACGGTATCGAACTCGATGTACGGCTGACTAAGGACCGGCAGGTTGTCGTGTTCCATGACGATACGCTTTTGCGGGCGGCAGGCAGAGACGTCCGTGTCGCCGATCTTACCTATGACGACCTTTCTTCCGTTCCGCTGTTCGGAACCGATGCGCATATCCCGCTGTTTTCAGTTGTTCTTTCGGAGCTGACGGATACCCCGCTTCTGGTCGAACTCAAATGCGAGACGAAAGATACGTTTCTTGCGGAAAAGACAGCTGAACTCTTGGCGCGATATCCGGGCCCGTATGCCATCGAATCGTTCAATCCGCTGCAGGTGTCCTGGTTCAGGAAGAATCGTCCGGACGTTCTTTGCGGCCAGCTGGTCCAGAGACACGATCTGCCGAAATCGCAGCCGGTTTACATACGGTTTGTTCTGTCGCACATGCTTTTGAACGGGGTCGTCAGACCGGATTTTCTTGCCTGCAATATTGCGGATATCAGGTCACCGACCTTCCGGATCTGCCGCCTGCTGTATCGTCCGGTCCTGTTCGGCTGGACCGTCAGGACGGCAGAAGATTTAGAGACTGCCGCCGGTATATTCGATACGATTATTTTCGAAAAGATCCGGCCGTGAAAAAAGAGTGGAAAAATTATTCGCCGAGACGTTCCATGGTTGCACAGGCGAGAATCGGCAGGGTGATGGTCGCATCGCCGTAGATGGTGACACCGACACCGCCTTCTCCGATTTTACCCCATGATTTTGCCTCGTCGAGGGTAGCTCCGGAAAGACCGCCGAGATCCGGACGGTCGCCGGTCAGCTGGATTACATACGTGAACGCATTCTCGGTCATCAGCATGGTCTGGAGAGTGAAATTCTTCGGAACACCGCCGCCGACGAGAACTGCTCCCGCCTTCTTTACATTGAATGCGGTATTGAGCAGCTGGTGCATGTCGCCGATGGCGTCGAGAATCGTCTTCTTGTGGAACTGCGAGTACATCCAGTACTGCAGACCGAGCACCGAATCCTGGAATGCCGGGCAGTAGACCGGGATATCGTGTTTTGCCGCCGTCGCAAGGATACCGGTATCCAGCTGTTCGCCGATGGTGCGCAGGAGTTTGCTGATGGTGATCGGTTCTTCCGGCAGATTGCCGTAGACATCCTGGATGAATCCTTCGAGTTCCTCGTATCCTTCGTTCGGCAGGAACACGTCGTAGATTCTGTTGACTTCATCTTTTCTGAGTTCCAGATCGTCGACTTCCGCTTTACCGTGATAGTGGTGACATCCGATCGCTTCGATGACATCGTGGGTCAGGTTCGCACCGGTCGAGGTGAGGATATCGATATGTCCTTTTTCGATCAGGGTGGAAACGATGCCGCCCATTCCGGCAGGAACCATGGCGCCGGACAGACCGAAGAATTTCGTCATATCGGGATCACGCAGCATCTTTTCATAGACATCGACGCCGTGGGAAAGACTGCCGCCGTTGTATGCGCCTGCATCTCCCATTTCGCGGACCATCTGGTCGACGGTCATGTTTCCGCGGGGAATGAACTGTTTTACCGGGGTTTCACAATGTTTCGGCATAATACTGGTAATACGTTTGGCTCTGAATGAGGATATAGATTCGTATCCTCTCTCCCCTTTGGATGTTACCAGTTAAGACTATCGATATTCAGCAGGAAATCGGTGATTCCCATGATGACATATCCCTTGTCATTGCGCCAGGGCTGCATCTCGGTTCCCTGGATCAGGATCTTCTTGAACGAATCATTCGTCATATCGAACGACCGCAGTTCCTGATACTCTTTCTCCTTGTCAGGAATCATCCATGCCGACTGGATATAATATCTCTGACTTCCTTTGTTCGCCACGAAATCGATTTCCAGCTGCTTTTTCAGATCCTTTCCCTCCGCAGTAGTTTCCCGGACAGAGACAACGCCGACATCGACCTGGAATCCCCGGATCCGCAGCTCGTTGTAGATGATGTTCTCCATCAGATACGGCGGTTCAATCTGCCGGAACGCAAGCCGTGCATTTCTCAGACCCGTATCCTCGAAATAGATCTTGTAGGGGGTATTGATGTATTTCTTGCCCCGGATATCGAACCGGATGGCACGACGGATCAGAAATGCATCTTCAAGACAGGACAGGTAGGTTTCGATCGTCGGGGCAGACAGTGTCGACCCTTTTACGGTCCGGAAGGTGTGGGAAAGCCGTGACGGATTCGTCAGGGATGCCATCCCGGACGCAAGCGTATTCACCAGTTCGTCGAGATCGTTCTTCTGCTGAAGATGATGTCTTCTTATGATATCTCTGAGATAGACATTGTCCATCTGTGCGATAAGATACGCTTCTTTCTGTTCGACCGAGGTCAGATGGACGGTGAACGGCAGACCGCCGTATCGCATATACGTATCGAATGCCTGCGACGGAGAGACATTTTTGCAGGTCGCATAGTATTCGGCAAATGAGAGCGGATAGACATGGATTTCGTCGCCTCTTCCCGCGAACTCGGTAATGATGTCGCTTGAAAGAAACTTCGCGTTGCTGCCGGTGACATAGATATCGAGATTCTGATGACGCAGATATGAGTTGAGAACCGTTTCGAACGCTCCCAGGTTCTGTACTTCGTCGAGCAGAAGATAATAGACCTCTTCATCCGTGATTTTTCCATCAAGGTATGCCATGAACTTTTCCGGATCGACAGGCCGTTTTTCACGGGCAAGATCCAGGATGTTTTCACCGATGGACTTCAGATCCTCGGAAGAATCGAATGCAAACCGGATGATATGTGCCTCGTCGACACCGGATTCCCGGAGATGACGGTAGAACAGGGTATTCAGAAGATATGATTTGCCGCACCGCCGGATACCGGTGATGACCTTGATGAGCGTGTTCTGCTTGCGCTCGATCAGCTTTGCAAGATACCGGTCACGGGGAATTTCTTTCACATTCATTTTAAATTTTTTCCGAAATGGAAATTTTATAAAATATATGTGGGGCCACAATTATATATTTCTTCCCCGGTTTGACCGTCGAAGCACGTTGAATATGCCGATAGACGTTGAAAAAACATGATTTTCAAGCGTTTTTTCCGGCCGACAGTTCCGGAAATTGCACCATCTCTCCCGCATATATTTTAAATTTTTTCCGAAACGGAAATTTTATAAAATATTTTTCGCTCTTTCTGGAATGCGGGCATCAGAAGCATATACTGATGCGGCGTGGTTTCTGGACCTGAAAAAGAACGTATCTTCCGTGAGAAAACAGATGAACCGAAAAGGAACTGTTCCCTGCCGTTAACCGATATCGTTCACCGGATGCTGTCGCATACCCTCGCGTATCTTTGACCGGGCAGGGAGCGCATGTTGCGTGTATTGTTGTCCCG
>DALTWN010000027.1 GCA_029987045.1 Methanocorpusculum sp. | reverse complement strand
TCGTCGACGGATTGCGTGTGACGGACAAGGAGACCGTCGATCTCGCGCAGATGGTTCTTGCCGGCAAGATCAACAAGTCGCTCGTCAATTTCCTGGAGATGATCGGCGGTAAGGCGATGGGTATCTCGGGTATCGACGGCAAACTTATCGAAGCAAAGATGAAGGATGTCAAGCTCGGGTACGTCGGTGACATCACGAAAATCAATATCCAGCCGGTCAATGATTTGCTGGAGAATGGGTATATCCCGGTCATCTCGACCATCGGTTGCGATAAGGAAGGCAATGTCTACAATATCAACGGTGATACGGCAGCCGCCCACATCGCAGGAGCACTGAAGGCAAAACGTCTGATTATGCTTACTGATATTGCAGGTATCCTGAAGGACAAGGATGATCCGTCTACCCTGATTTCCGAACTCACCGTTGCAGAAGCCAAACATCTGTTTGCAGACGGTACAATTTCCGGCGGTATGGTGCCCAAGGTTGAGTGCTGTATCGAAGCGATTGAACATGGCGTCCGGAAAGTTGTCATTCTTGATGGCAGAGTGCCGCATGCTATCCTCCTCGAACTCCTGACCGATGAAGGTTCCGGCACCTTGGTCAAGGAGGCCTGAGTATGACTGATCTGATGGAAAAGGATGCACAGTACGTTGCAAATACGTACGGCAGGTCGCCAATCGAAGTTGCATCGGGAAAAGGATCGATCATTACTGATGTGAACGGAAAGACCTACATTGATCTGGGGTCCGGTATTGCGGTGAACACCTTCGGTCTTGCCGATGAAGAATGGATTGCCGCAACGACTGCGCAGATGAAGAAGTATCAGCACACGTCGAATCTGTACTATTCGGAACCGTGTGTGCTCCTTGCTGAAACGCTCTGTAAACGGACCGGTATGAAGAAGGTGTTTTTCGGCAATTCCGGTGCGGAAGCGAATGAATGCGCAATCAAGACCGCACGCAAATATGCTGCCGAACACAAGGATCCGTCCTACTATACCATCATCACGCTGAAGAACAGTTTCCATGGACGGACCATCACGACGCTTGCCGCGACCGGACAGGATGTGTTCCACCAGAGCTTTACGCCGCTGACCGACGGGTTCGTCTATGCGACGGCAAACGATCTCAAATCTGTCGAAGACCTGGTTTCCGCAAACAAGGTTGCAGGTATCATGGTCGAATGTGTCCAGGGAGAAGGCGGTGTCAATGTCCTTTCCGATGCATTCGTCAAAGGCATTGCAGACATCTGTAAAAAGGAGGATATCATCTTCATCGTGGATGAAGTCCAGACCGGAAACGGCCGTACCGGTGCTCTCTATGCCTACATGAACTACGGAGTCAACCCGGATATCGTGACGACCGCAAAAGGTCTTGGCGGCGGTCTGCCGATCGGTGCCTGTATGTTCGGGGAAAAAACTGAGTTCGTTCTGAAAGCCAGTGATCACGGGTCTACCTTCGGCGGAAACCCGGTCGCGTCGGCAGGGGCACTTTCCATAATCAACCGTATCGATGATAAGCTTCTTGCCGATGTCAGGAAGAAAGGCGAATACATCCGGTCGTCTCTTACCGGGGCAAAAGGCGTGGAACTGGTTACCGGCACCGGTTTGATTATCGGTGTCAAACCGACCCGTCCGCTCGATGTCGTCATGAAGGAATGTTTTGCAGCTGGTCTGATCTGTCTTACTGCCAAAGACAAGCTTCGGCTTCTTCCGGCACTCAATATTCCGCAGGATGTTCTGGAACAGGCAATTGCCATCTTGAAGGAAGTCCTCGGACGTGATACTCCATGAATCTGCATGGCCGCAGTTTTCTGAAACTGCTTGATTTCACGCCGGAGGAACTGACGTATCTGCTCGATTTCGCAGCGGAACTCAAAAAGGAAAAGAAAGCGGGAAAACTCGCAAAACAGCACAAACGCTGTGCCGGAAAGAATGTTGCTTTGATCTTCGAAAAGACCAGTACCCGTACCCGCTGCAGTTTTGAGGTTTCTGCCACCGATCTCGGTATGCATGCCGTCTATCTCGACCCGTCGGGATCGCAGATCGGAAAGAAGGAAAGTATTGCAGATACCGCACGTGTCCTTGGACGGATGTTCGATGGTATCGAGTATCGCGGATTCTCCCAGCAGACCGTTGAAGATCTTGCGAAATATGCAGGTGTTCCGGTTTGGAACGGACTGACGGATGAATCTCATCCGACGCAGGTCTTGGCGGATTTCCTGACCATCCGTGAACACTTCGGATCGCTCAAAGGCATCAAGCTCTGTTACATGGGGGATGCCCGGTTCAATATGGCGAATTCCCTGATGGTCGGATGTGCGCTGATGGGTATGCACTTTGTAGCGTGTGCTCCGGCGAAATATTTCCCGAACGTCGATCTGATTGCAGAGTGTCGTAAGATCTGCGAAAAGACTGGCGGTAAACTCGAGTTCCTGACCGATGTCACGACTGCGGCGATTGATGCTCATGTCATCTATACGGATGTCTGGGTGTCGATGGGAGAACCGGAAGAAGTCTGGGAAGAACGTCTTCGCGATCTGATGCCGTATCAGGTGAACCGGAGGGTCATGGAGATTGCCGGGTCGAAATGCAGGTTCATGCACTGTCTTCCTGCCTATCATAATCTTGAGACCGGTGTTGGCCGCATGATTCATGAAAAGTATGGATTCGATGCTCTGGAAGTAACCGATGAGGTTTTTGAAAGTCCGCAGTCGATTGTATTCGATGAAGCGGAAAACCGTCTGCATACCATCAAGGCAGTCATGGCGGCAACGTTGTAGGGGGAAAGAAAATGCCGAAAAACAAACAGCTTCGTAAAGTGCTTCTGATTGGTTCTGGACCGATTCAGATAGGACAGGCCGCCGAGTTCGATTATGCGGGAACGCAGGCCTGTAAGGCGGTACGTGAAGAAGGGATTGAAGTTGTTTTAGTCAACTCCAACCCGGCGACGATTCAGACGGATGTGGAGACTGCAGACAAAGTCTATGTGGAACCGCTCAAGGCTGAAATCATTGCAGAAATCATCAAAAAGGAAAAACCGGACGGTATTCTTTCCGGCATGGGCGGTCAGACCGGTCTCAATCTGACTGCGGCGCTCTATGAAATGGGTGCACTGGAAGGCGTTCAGATTCTCGGAACTCCGCTCGATGCGATCTATAATGGAGAAGACCGCGATCTGTTCAAGAAACTGATGCTCAAGATCGGCGAACCGGTTCCCCGCAGTTACATCCTGACGGACATTACGCAGATCGGAGAGGCATTGAAGGAAGTGGGCCTTCCTGCCATTATCCGTCCGGCATATACGCTTGGCGGTGCCGGTGGCGGCGTTGCTGAAACAAAGGAGGAACTCTATCGTATTGTCGATCACGGTCTTACCAAATCCCGTGTACACCAGGTCCTGATTGAAGAATCGGTCAAGGGATGGAATGAGATTGAGTTCGAGGTCATGCGTGATGCAGCAGATACCTGTCTGATTATCTGCGGTATGGAAAATGTCGATCCGATGGGAGTACATACCGGAGAATCCGTCGTTGTCGCTCCGATCCAGACACTGTCGGCAGAAGAGTTCGGCATCATGCGCCGTGCGGCTGTCAAGATTATCCGCGCCCTTAACGTCCAGGGCGGATGTAATATCCAGTTTGCCTTCAGAAACGGCGATTACCGTGTCATTGAAGTCAATCCGCGGGTGTCCCGGTCATCGGCTCTTGCATCCAAGGCGACCGGTTATCCGATTGCACGGGTGGCTGCAAAAGTAGCGATTGGATTCAGACTGGATGAAATCGACAATGCGGTTACCGGATGTACACCTGCCTGTTTCGAACCGGCAGTCGATTACGTCGTCGTCAAGGTTGCCCGCTGGCCATTCGACAAGTTCAAGACCGCGGACCGGACACTGACGACCTCGATGAAGTCGACCGGAGAAGTCATGGCAATCGGTCGTACAATCGAAGAAGGATTCAAGAAAGCGTTACGTTCGCTGGATACCGATATCGTCACGCATACCGATATCAATGAAATCAGGATGATTCTTTCCCGCCCGACCGATGAACGGTTCCCGACGCTCTTCGATGCGTTCAGAATCGGCATGACGGTCGATGATATCAATGCACTGACACAGATCGAACCGTTCTTCCTTGAAAAGATCCGTCATATCGTGGAGATTGAAACGGCGTTGAAACAGCATCCGACGGACGCCGATATCCAGACTGCCAGGAAATATGGGTTCTCCTGTACGGAACTTTCTGACCTTACCGGAAGATCCGTTGATGACATCGACAGACTCTGCGGGCTTCCATCGTATAAGATGGTGGATACCTGTGCCGGCGAGTTCCCGGCAAAGACGCCGTACTATTATTCGACGGTGGATACCGAATGTGAAATCGTCTCCAGCAATCACAGAAAGATGCTGATTCTCGGATCCGGCGCTATCCGTATCGGACAGGGTATCGAGTTCGATTACTGTACGGTCCATGCGGTCAAGTCTCTGCGGGAAGAAGGTATCGAAGTCCATATTGTCAATAACAATCCGGAAACGGTATCTACCGATTTCGATACTTCGGACCGTCTGTATTTCGAACCGATGCAGAAGGAAGACGTCATGAACATTCTCCGCAAGGACAATTATGACGGTGTCATTGTACAGTTCGGCGGTCAGAACTCGGTCAACCTTGCTATCCCGCTTGAACAGGAAATCAAGCGTCTCGGTCTGAAGACGAAGATCATGGGGACGTCTCCGTCCGATATGGATGCGGCAGAAGACCGGAACCGGTTCAGCGTTCTGCTGGAAAAGGACAATATCCCGTCGCCGGCGAACGGTTCTGCCTATTCAGAAGACGAAGCGTACGCGATTGCGGCAAAGATCGGATATCCGGTTCTTGTCCGTCCGAGCTATGTGCTGGGCGGTCGTGGAATGGAAATCATCCACGATGAGCAGGAACTGAAGACCTACATCAAGGAAGCCGTCCGTGTTTCCAACACCCATCCGGTCCTGATTGACCGGTATCTTTCGAATGCGAAGGAACTGGATGTCGATGCGGTCTGCGATGGTGAAGATGTGCTGATCGGCGGTATCATGGAACACATCGAACAGGCAGGCGTCCACTCGGGAGATTCTGCCTGTGTGATTCCTGTACAGAGTCTTTCGCCGGAACTGGTTGCGACTGTTCGCGATTATACGCGTAAGATTGCATTATCACTGCAGGTGAAAGGTCTGATCAATATCCAGTATGCGGTCCAGGACGGTATCGTCTATGTCATCGAAGCGAATCCGCGTGCAAGCAGAACGGTTCCGTTCGTCTCGAAAGCGACCGGTCTTCCGATCGCAAAGATTGCCGCGAAAGTGATTGCCGGACGGAAACTGAAGGACATGGGATGGAAAGAACAGGAAATCCATCATGTCGCGGTCAAGGAAGTACTCCTGCCGTTTTCCAGACTGCCGGGTGTCAGTCCGATTCTTGGTCCGGAGATGAAATCGACCGGTGAAGTTATCGGTATCGATTACGATTTCGGCCGTGCATTCTACAAGGCAAGTGAAGCGGCAGACAACCGGTTCCCGCTCCGTGGAAACATTTTCATTTCCGTTACCACCGAGCAGAAGGAAGAAATTCTGCCGGTTGCGAAACGGCTGCATGATCTTGGCTTCTCTCTCTATGGAACGTCCGGTACGGTCACCTTCATGGGTGAGCACGGTGTTCCGATGAACCTGGTCCGCAAGGTCAAGGAAGGTTCTCCCAATATCATCGATATGATTCGCGGAGCCGATGTTGATATGATCATCAACACTCCCAAAGGAAAGGCGAGTCGTGACGATCATTTCCGTATCATGAGTTCGGCAATCGATTATTCGATTCCGTATGTCTCGACGGTGTTCGGCGCGGAAGCTGCAGTTAAAGCCATTGAAGCGATGAAAAGCGAACAGATCACCATCGAACCGCTTTCGCATTATATTGGAAAATAACCGATGCCGTCACGCTGTTCCGTCTGTAAAGGAAAAGGAATGTGCGGACTCCCCCGATGCCCGATAACGTCCCGGTTCCATGCGTTGCATGATACGAAACCGGTATCGGAGTATATGGGGGCATCTCCCTCTGTTTTTGTCGGTAGTTACGGATATCCCCGTGTCGTCGGCGGTCCGCTGATGATTAATGATTCCGACAATCCGATTGACTGGGTTCAGCGTGGTCTCTCTATCGATGACATCGTCTCTATCCGTTCGCGTACTATCCGCGGAGGAAAAGAACTCGAAGTCAGGACACCTGTCGCCGGCAAGGTGCAGGAGATTGCACTTTCATCGAAACCGCTCGATGTGGAAGTGGCGTTTACCAAACCGATTCAGTTCGATGTTTCATTCGACGGTGATGTGACGCCGGTAGGTCTGTCCGGTGAAATGAAGAAGCTGGATGTCATCGACAATGCATCGGTTACCCGGATTGTCGATTCCTGTACGTCGGATAGTGATCTGCATGCGGTGGAAGCTGCCCGGATCCTCTATGAGAACGGTACGGATGTCTATAAGATTACGAATCTTCTGAGTGCCGGTCTGCTGGGTCTTGAGCGGAATCGCCGGGTCGTTCCGACCCGCTGGGCGATTACCGCGACTGACGATATGCTCTGTTCGTCATACAAGAAAGAAATAGCCCGTATGCCGGCTCTTTCCGAATTCGAGGTATATTCGGCCACACTGCATGGAAACACGCTCTGTTTCATTCTGATACCGGCGAACGACTGGCGGTTCGAGATGCTGGAACGCTGGCAGAAACATTCGCTGTGGGCTGATGAAGAGGAATCGGTCATCGTCGACCATGAGTTCGGCATGACGAAACGCGACTATTCTCCGATTGGCGGTGCGTATTATGCGGCACGGCTTGCGGTTCTGGAACATCTCAGGAATGCAGGAAAATGTGCCCGTGTCATCTGTCTGCGGGATATTTCAGGAGACTACTGGGCTCCGCTTGGCGTCTGGGTTATCCGGGAAGCCGCCCACAAAGCACTAAATTCGGTACCGGTCAAAGTGGCATCTCTTCAGGATGCCATCAATGTTGCATCATTTAACCTGGGAACCCGGTTCTGGATACCCCGTATCGAGATGATTCGGGATATGCGGCAACAGAAGACTCTTTTTGACTTTTGAAAGGATTGCCAAAACGCCGAACAAATTCACGCCAAATGGCATAGTGAAATCGTGCCAAACAACATAGTGAAATTGTGCCAAATAGTTAAGTAATTTGACGCCAAATAGTAAAGTAATATTGCGCCAAATAGTAAAGTAAGAGGAGGGTATGGTATGAATAGGTATATTCCTCGCATTGTAGACAGTATTTTGAAAGAAAAGCTAGCTGGGAAGGGCGCCGTGCTCATAGAGGGTCCCAAATGGTGCGGTAAGACAACAACTGCCATGCATCTGGCAAAAAGTGCGGTATTTATGGCAGATCCGCAGAAACGGAGTTTCAATATGTCTCAGGCTGAGTTCGATCCGGCTGGGTTGCTTGCAGGTGATACTCCAAGGCTTATCGATGAATGGCAGATTGTGCCACAACTGTGGGATTCTGTACGATTCGAGGTGGACCGCCGCAATGAATTCTCTCAATTCATATTGACCGGTTCTGCAGTTCCGCCGGATCTTGATAAGATCTTTCATTCAGGTATTGGACGGATTTCACGTATGGTGATGCGTCCTATGACGCTGTATGAATCGGGTGAATCTAATGGGACCGTCAGTCTTGCGTCTTTGTTTGCAGGACAGGAATCCATATTTGCAGAAAATCCTCTTACGTATTCAGATCTCAAATATGTGATTTGCAGAGGTGGATGGCCGCAGGCGACACTTCTTACCGGAAAACTTGCCTTGGACCAAGCATTTGATTATTGTGACGGAGTGATACGCAGTGATATCCCCCGTGCAGACCGTGTGTCTCATAACTCAGAACGTCTTCGTCGTCTGATGCGGTCATATGCGCGAAACCAGGGAAGTCAGGCAAGTTACCCAACACTGTGCAAGGATTTACAGACGAATGAAGCCGAATCTATTACTCCGGTTACTCTTTCGTCATATGTCAATACCCTGAAGAAAATATTCGTTATCGAAGATATGCCTGCCTGGAATCCGAATCTTCGTTCGAAAACGGCAATACGGACGGCTGATACGCACTATTTTGTTGATCCATCAATTGCAACCGCGTCACTTGAACTTGGTCCGGATGATCTGGATTCAGATCTGACCACTACGGGATTGTTGTTTGAATCACTGTGCATTCGTGATCTTCGTGTCTATACGGAAGCATTGTCTGGTCGGGTTTATCATTACCGTGATAAATCCAACCTGGAATGCGATGCAGTTCTTCATCTGCGGAACGGAACTTACGGATTGGTGGAAATCAAGCTTGGAGGAGATACGCTCATTGAAGAAGGAGCCGCTTCGTTGAAGAAACTCCGGGATACTATAGATACGGAAAAAATGAAAAAACCGGCATTTCTGATGGTCCTGATTGGAGCGGGACCTGGAGCATATAGAAGAGATGATGGAGTCTATGTTGTTCCGATTGGCTGTTTGAAACCATGATGTGTGGGAACACCTCCGCTATTTTTTGTCATCTGTTGGCGTGCAGTAGAGACACCAATCTATTCAATACGTATCCCAGTTGCGGTTGAAAATGTAGTGTATGTCGCCGTGGTCACTGGAACCGCGTTTCTCGATCAGCGGAGTGCCAAGATCACGGAGTTTCTCAATAAGCCCATTGATGATGGGAGAAACATGCTGGGTGTCGAGAATGGCACGCAGGTCCAGTTCGGTTGCATCTCCGTGTTCGCGCAGGAATGCGATAATCTTCTTTTCCTGATTGTCCAGATTCGGCAGCAGACCCTCATCGATATCGTCCCAGGATGAATCTGCTGATCCATCTGACGTTTCCTCGGCGACGACTGCTGCGGTTTTTTCCATCAGAATCGGCCGTTCGGACAAGGCTCTTCCTTTTGCTCTGACGAGCAGATCATTGAAATCCTCGGTGTGGATGTTTTCCGGATAGCAGGGAAGTACATCAATACCGGCAAGGCAGAACCATTTGCAGTTCTCATAAGCACGGTTCTCAATGGCGTCAAGTGCCGAGTACAGATAGAGGGCTGCAAGCATCTCCCGTCCT
>DALTWN010000026.1 GCA_029987045.1 Methanocorpusculum sp. | reverse complement strand
CATCCATGTTGATACCGGTCTTGCTCGATCCGATATTGACCGAACTGCAGACCAGATCGGTTTCGGCAAGTGCACGAGGAATCGACCGAATCAGATTCTCATCCGCCGCAGTCATGCCTTTGGATACCAGCGCAGAGTACCCGCCGAGGAAATTGACTCCGGTCGTTTTTGCGGCTTTGTCCAGAGCTTTTGCAAGAACAACGAAATCATCCGGAGACTTGCAGGCCGCAGCTCCAACGAGAGCAATCGGAGTTACCGAGATACGTTTATTGACGATCGGGATACCGAACTCGCGTTCGATGTCCCGTCCGGTTTTTACCAGATCCTTTGCGACAGTGGTTATTTTCGTATAGATAGCGTCTGCAAGATCTTTTGGCGTATCTCCTTTACAGTCCAGAAGATTGATACCCAGGGTAATGGTTCTGACATCGAGCTTCTCCTGCTCGATCATCGAGTTCGTTTCATTGACTTCGTATATACTGACCATGGTCCTTAGATCCTGTGCATACGATCGAAGATTTCTTCACGCTGGCAGTGAATCTTCATTCCCAGTTCAGTACCGATAGTATCCATTGCGGTCGCCAGTTCCTCAAATGTCAGACTGCTCTTGCTGCTATTGACGATCATCATCATATTGAAGTATCCCTGAACAATGGTCTGAGAAATATCTTCGACATTGACATGGTTATCCGAAAGGTAGGTACAGATACGGGCAATAATACCGACAGTATCGCGCCCAACGACGGTAATGATAACTTTTTCCATAGTTGTAATATTATTTTCCTGCAGACGACATAAGCATATGGATAATAAGAATAATAAGCGTAGATTACAAAATAATCAGGTATTATGATTCTGGTAGATTGGGAAATTGCTGATCACATCAAACGCGGATTCATCAAGATCGAACCATACGATCCGGCACTGGTTCAGCCGAACTCGCTGGATATCCGGCTGGGAAACCACTTTGTCTGGTACGATACCTGTGATGATGTCATAGACCCGTTCAACAAAGAGACACTGCATTCACATGTAAACGAGCGGAAAAGCAATTATTTCGATATCCAGCCGGGACAATTCGTCCTGGCAGAAACCCTGGAAAAAGTAACGCTTCCGGACAATGTCGTATCCTCCATCGAAGGAAAGAGCAGTGTCGCACGCTTAGGTGTCGAACTCCACCAGACCGGCGGATGGATTGATGCAGGATTCTCGGGAACCATCACGCTTGAAATGTGCAACTCCAACTGTCGCCCGGTCCGTGTCTATGCCGGCATGCCCATCGGCCAGCTGGTATTCTATGTCACCAAACGCTGCGAATGCCCGTACGATAAGAAACCGGATGCAAAATACCAGAACCAGAAAGATGCTACGATTTCACGGTATGACAAAAATACCCTGAAAAACGTAGACTGAATTTTTTACTTTTTTTGTACTGCGTTCAGCAGACGTAGTGAATTAAAAAAGGGGGATTATTTTCCCAGGAATGCAACAACAAGAAGCATTACTGCTCCAATCAGTCCGCACATTCCTGCGATTGCGATATTCTTCGACGGGCGGTATTTCTTCGATGTGGTAATGAAGGTAAAGATAACGTCGATGATAAGCACTACCCATGATGCCCACCAGAAAACGGTACGTACGATTTCAGCACTGCCTGCCATATAATGGAGAATAAGCGTAATCAGCGACAGGACCAGCGTTGCGACACCGGCAATCGTAGCACCAATTATGAGACCTCTGCTGGGCAGAGGCTTAACGACACGTTGTGTCGGTGCGGCCTGCTCTTCAGCCGGCAGATTCTGTTCTTCAATTTCTTCTGTCATGAACTATTATTTGCGCTGACAACTGATATATGTTCGGGACTCCCGGAATATCGGCACATATCGGGTCCGTTACTATGCCTCGATGTAAATCCTTTTTACGTAAAATAAGAAATCTAGCAGATGAGGTATCACAAATGCGAAGCATTACGACATTTGATATTCAGTATGCGCATCGATTCTATGGATTCAAGGGCGAAGCCCAGTATCTGCACGGCCACACCGGAGTTCTTACCATTGAAGTCGAAGATTCAGTCAACCCGGGCGTCAACATGGTCTTCCCCTGCAACGAAATCCAGAAGACCGCATGGAACGTCCTCAAGAACTTCGATCATGCACTGATTCTCCGTGAAGATGACCCGTTGCTTCCGGCAGTTCTCGAGGTCTACGACAAACAGGGAATCCGCAACGGTCACCCGCAGAACACCATGAAGGGAGCTGCATTCAAGACCGACCTTGCAACGGCCTACCCGGACTGCCGTCTGGTAGTAACCAAAGAAACCATGACCGTCGAAGGCATGATCAAGATTGTCTACGATCTGCTCAAAGACAAACTCAATATCGCAAAACTCACCTTTACCAGCGGCGTCAATGCTGCAACCCAGGAATACCCGGTAAAGGGGACCCAGGCACGCTGTCCGCTGTGCGGTATTGCCTTGAACGAAAAAGGTGTCTGCCCGAAGTGCGGATACCGGAAATAACCTTTTTTACCGCACACCAATTGGGTACATCTTGTATTTTTTCCTACAAAATCCTGCAATCTTCCTTGAGAACAACGGGGAGAGAAAATAGATGAGGAAAGAGTCACCTCTTCAAAGGATAAACGACGCGCAATCAAATAGTGATTCCGAAGAATGAAAGGATAACAATCAGCGCCACACCAATAACTCCTCCCACCGCACAGACAACCACTTTGGCGACCGTGATATCCCCAATCTGCGGAAGGATATTGAAAACGGTCAATATCAGCAGAATTACAACGCCTGCAGCTGCATTGAGGAGCAGTTTGAATGCATTCTTAAAAACAAAGTAGAGCACAATGCAGGTAATAACTGCAAGTACTACCAATACAATTGTCCCAACGATATCTGTCATATTCCTGTATATTTATTCGAGTGAATATCTTATAGAACTGCCGCAAAAAATTAGGAAAGGAAAGGTGAAATCTCTTTCAGTATGGTATCCAGAAGCGCCTTTGCTTCCTTCTCATCGCGTGATTCGGCATATATACGGATGAGCGGTTCGGTTCCCGACGGACGGATCAGCGCCCATGCTCCGCCCTTGGTAATGCGGATACCGTCACGGGTATCCATCGGAAGATCCTTGAAGTATTCCTTCATGTGGGCGGTAATCTCTTTTGCCTTCGCAGTCGTGCGTTTTTCCTGATACATAGTAAACTTCGGAAGCTTTGCAATCAGAGAGGAAAGAGCTACCTTACGTGTACTCAGCAGAGCAAGAAGGACCGCACCCGACATGCCACCGTCACGACAGAACTGATGTTTCGGATAGATGACACCGCCGTTTCCTTCGCCGCCGATAATGACGTTCTTACCGGCATCAAGCTCTTCACGCATCGTACGTGCGACATACGGACTGCCGACGACCGTATAGAGCGTAGTGCATCCGTATTCCTGCCCTGCTGCTTCGATGATTCCCGATGAACTGACTGGAGTGACAATCTCTCCTCCTGGATGCTGTTCCGCATAGTAGGATGCAAGCAGGGCAAGAGTGATGTTTCCATCCATGAATTTTCCTTTTTCATCGACGAAAACCGCACGATCCGCATCACCGTCATGAGCAATACCGAATGCCGCTCCAGAAGATACAACCAGTTCCGAAAGGTTACGCAATCCCTCTTCCGACGGTTCCGGCAGACGTCCCGGGAACGTTCCATCGAACTCTGGATTGATGACTTTTACCGTACATCCAAGCCGACGGAAGATTTCCGGAGCTGTTTTGCATGCAGCACCAGATCCCGGATCGATGGCAATGGTAATGCCCGCACCAATGTCCTTCGGGAATCCGGAAACAATAGCATCGATATAGAGCTGATAGGCTTCCAGGTCATCTTTAGCCCATCCAAGCTTGTCCCAGTCGGCAGTCTTCTGCTGATTGTTAATGAACAGCTGTTCAATGGCAATCGTCCGCTCGTCACCCATTTCCGTACCGTCAGCTTCGATAATCTTGATACCGTTGTATTCCGGCGGATTGTGAGATGCCGTAATCATGATACCCCCATCCAGTTTCTTTGCAAGAATCACATACTGCAGAGCGGGGGTCGGCAGAATACCGAAATCAATGATATTGCAGCCACATCCGGTAATTCCTGCCTTGACTGCCGCGGCAAGGGCAGGACCAGAAGTACGGGTATCCATACCGAGACCTATGGTCTTTCCGGGACCGAGAAGTGTTGCATAGGCCTCTGCAATACCCAGGGCAAACACCGGATTCATATCCTTACCCGTGACACCGCGGGCACCATTGGTACCGAAATATTTCTTTTCAAGTTTTTCAAGCGCCATATATACTTATGAATATCAGCGTGCCTGACAAAAAAAGTTATGTGATTTTATTGAGCTGCAGTATCGTCTTCTTTCTTTGAAGACCCCGAGTCGCTCTCATCTTCTGCAGATTCATCCTTGTTTTCAGATGGTCTTGCAGACTCTTCAACCGGAACGACGATAACATCGTCATCGTCCTCTTCCTCATCTGCCATACGCGTCTTGAGAATGGAACGTGCAGAGCTTCCCAGACCTTTCATGATCTTTGAAATCTTATCCTCAATATCGATTTCCTCATCAAGTTCAAGGGTAGTCCCCTCAATTTCCAGGAAGAACTTTGATACTTCATTCGCTTCGAACAGGATATCATCAAGCTCTTCCGGCGTAAAGAACCCGCACATTGCACCATAAAGGAATGTTGCTGCGGATTTTCTCACCTTGCGCTTGAATGAGGTACGTGCCTGATTTACCGCCTGCGGAGAATACGGTTCCTGCATGAACGGACAGAGTTCCGGCAGATGTTCCCCGATAAATGTCATCTCCGACCCGTACGGAGTCTTGAAATCGGCACAGAGACGAGCCAGCGCCCATTCCCGGGCGGTAATATAGGTACGTTTCCGCAGGAAAACATTGACTTTACGATAGGTTTCGCCATCGACCTTCTTGAATTTCTTGTATTTGTTGATCTCTTCCTGACGTTCCGCTTCATCATAGTATTTCAGTTTCGGCGGTTCTCCGGTAAAGTAATCATCGCGATCAGCAACCTCCCCCGGTTTCAGTGCGGGCTCTTCTGGAGATCCTGCATCCACGGATTCTGTGGATTCTTCTGTCGAAAGAGAGGATACATCAGCAGAGACAGCAGGAGTCTCCGGGTTATCCGCTGCCACAGATTCCTGATTCTCGATCGGGATTGCAACGGAGTCTTGAGGAGATGCGACAGATTCAGCAGGTATTTGAGAAGATTCTGCTGCTTCTGTCGGTATCTCTGTCGGTTCCGGAGAAACCAGAGATGATTCTTCGGATGCTTCGAGCGAAATCTGATTCTCCAGTGTTTCGTTCAGTGCTGATTCCTGCAGTATATTTTCGGGGTTCTGGTATTCATCATCCATGGAAATTTTACACCGATTACACGTATAGCATTATATGGTTTATTTCTAACTGTATTAATACTATCGAGAATGAATTATATCTCCCCATTTGCCAACGGGAAGTACTGACGGTATGCATTTCTGCGTTCATCAAGGTCGGTATGGACATAGATTTCCGTCGTTTTGATGGAAGTATGACCAAGATTCTCCTGAACTACCCGTATATTGTGGGAATACCGGTATAATTCGGTAGCGTAGCTGTGTCTGATCTTATGCGGAGTAATACCTTCCGGAGCATACTGTTCGAATACATGCTGCACCGTACGCGGGGATATGGCATTCCCCCCGCGCCCTTCGAAAACAAAGCCTGTTTTCCGGCCAGAAATGTGTTCCCGAATCAGTCTGAGCGTCTCGTGATCGCAGAAAACTACGCGTATTTTGCCGCCTTTTCCGCGAACGCGGACCGTTTCTTCCGTAAAATCAATATGCTCGATCTGCATCGCACAGATCTCGGAAATACGCATTCCTGTCGAATAAATCGTCCGAACTATGAGAGAATCACGGGGATTCGGCAGGGAATGGATGAATTCCATAACCTGCTGGTGACGCAGGTATTTCAGCTCACGATCCTTGATCTTCGGACGCTCCACCTTAGCCATCGGATTCGCCTCAATCAGGCTCTGTTTGAGCAAATAAGCGTAAAATGAGGATAAAGCAGAGTCATATTGATGGATACTTGCAGCGGAAAGATGACGTTCATTCCGTATCAGCGTGAAGAAATCCAGAATATCGTAGGAAGAGACGTCAATTCCTGCAGACAAGGGCATTTCCGCTATCTTATCCGTATTTTCCGGCGGCACTCCCTCGGACTGAGTGACATAAGCAACATACCGGGCGTAGAGCTTGAGCACACGCTCATAAGCTTCCACCGTATTTTCAGAATAATTCCTGGTCCTGATATTGCTGACATAGCGAGGAATCCAGGTTCCGAATGTTCGATTTACTTCAACCATGGTTATTACTGACCTATTTGACGTCTGAAAATATAATAATTTCGCATAATACATATTATGCGACATATTTTAGGGGTATTTCCAGTTCTAAAAAACGTCAAAAATGAACTTATTTTTAAAAAATAACCATTAAATGAGGTTTTTACAATTTCAACCATTTTCAGCCGAAAAAGTCCCCGAGCAGCCAGAAATCCTGGAAGACGAAGAAAGGCCCAGATCCTTCAAAATTGCATAAACGAATTTTAAGGCGTTTTAATTTTCAAAACGACCGAATACCTTGGACAAGTGTCAAAAACGTCTCAAAATCGCGATATGAAGGGCAATTTTTCCCAAAGTTGGAGAGAAATCAGCACTTTCAGCACTCTGTTTGAAATTTTATTGGGTCCCAACTCAACCATGAGTTTTTGATAAAGTTCGGACTGAAAAAGATTGATCGGACACATCGTGAATCGGAACCCGACCACCAATGCAACAACTACTGCACCTCTGTTGCAAACTTTTTTCCAAAGAGAAAAATCCCCCGGATGCAAAACCAACGAACATTCTGTACAAAACTGCAGAAGATACATCGATGCAGCACCGCAGAAAAGCAACACAGAAAACCGAAACTGCCAGTGAACACTGCAGATTAGCAGGCATTTTTCTGGACAATCCGATGAGCAAAAACAGAGCAGGCGTCAAAAAGCAAAACCGAACAAAAGTCACGAAATACTGCCAATTGCCAGAATATAACCATATTTCCAAAAATCACCCTGAGGACCCGGAACCTATCGCAGAGCCCTGCAATCCCACACAAGATGCAGAAATCAAGCCACAAAAAACGATTCAGAATAGCACACGAACAGAGACAAATAAGACAAAAACCGTATCAAATCCAGCCATCCGATACAAGAGAAAAACACTGCATCATAGAAGGAAATCTTGGGAAAAGAACACCAACGCCCACCTAGCTGAAGCATCAAAATAACCCGATATATGTCACCAAATACCCAAATGGGACCACATTCGGAATTCTAACCACTCCAAGAAGGATTTGACGGGAAACGACCAATTTGAAAAGGGTGAGGGATCTGCAGCACCCAAACGAATAACATAGAAACTACAGGAAAAACACCCATACCCGCCCCTCCCTGCAGAAACAGCCAATTTCCAATCATCGGCCATACATCTCGGCAATTCCTGCAATCAGACCACGAATCCATTGATTCCATACATAGGCAAGAACCACATGGATCCAAAGCAGAATACAGCCAAAAACCCCGTTAAACCCCACCATTCCATAGAGACAGTGCAGTTTTTCCCCGAAGATTGACAGATACCTGCCAATAGCACCCGTGGATGAAAACCCCCAATACTCAGGCATCACCACGATTGCTCCACACATGATAAGAAAAATACGCCCAAATTGAGCTTATTTTCTTCCTGCATCATTTGAATGGCCAAAAATACACATACAATAAACCATATAATGCTATACAAAAACATGTCAAAAATCATATCAAAATCGGCATCAAAAAATCAGCACGACTAAATACCGAATCCAGAGGAAAACACCCAGATACCAGAACTATTCAGCTAAAAGAGGAGAGGTACAAAACAGACGGATAATCAGCCGAATACCTTGTCATGCCAGTATCCGGTCACCTGACCATGCAACGCAAGCTGCCCAAGCTTCTTGTCGATATCAGGCAGGATAGGACGTGGTATAACTCCTGCAAGATCCGTTCCCGGCAATGGCGTCAGATAATGCACATGGATCTTACCCCGGCGTGAAACCTCCTTGACCAGATCCAGCGTCTTTTCCTCATCTTCATCTGTCTCGAACGGGAACCCGAAGATGACATCCACTACCGGCTTCAGATGAAAGTCACGGCAGGTATCCAGAGCAGAGAAGACTTCTGCTGTACCATGACCGCGATGCAAAGCTTTCAGAACGGCGTCGGATCCCGATTGTGCTCCGAAATGCAGATTGGTATTGGAACAGTACTGGACAACCAGTTCGGCGGTTTCCGGCAGAACGAACTCCGGACGTACTTCCGACGGAAACGTTCCAAGATAGATATTGTTATCCGGCAATGACTGAAGAAGACGTTCAAGCTTTTCTACCTCGGGATGTCTGCCATCTGCAGAACCATAGGCAAATGCATTCGGCGTAACAAACCGGGCATCCCTGAACCGTGAAGCTGCCTTAACAACATCTTCCCTAGAGCGATGACGCATTCTGCGTCCATGCAGACGCGGGGTCTGACAATATCCGCAATTAAACGGACACCCGCGCGTCAGTTCAATATACCCTTTCATACGGGTAAAACAGGGAAATGCATCCAGACGCACCGAATAATCGAGCGGCGTATAGCCCGTGCTAGAAGCGATTCCAGGAATTCCCGACGGATTCTTTCCTTCGGTCAGTGCAGAGAGCAAACGAGGAAGTGAACGTTCGCCTTCACCAATCACCACATAGTCCGCGACCTTGAGAACTTCATCCGGACATGCCGACGGATGAGGACCGCCGGCAATTACAATCGCATCGAGCGACTGCATTTCTTCGACATAATCGGCATAGTTCAGACTGTTCAGACTGTAACAGACGATGTCTGCCGCCGCAAGCTCTTCGGGTGTTTCGGCAGGTTCAAGCAGAAACCCGTACTTCTCGCATGCAGCGAACAGAACTGCATATGTATTCCGCGAAGCAGTGATGTATCGCCAGACGATATTCATGACTGGATTAATAGGTTACCGTTCCTTCAGTACCATCGACCGTAACCAGAGT
>DALTWN010000225.1 GCA_029987045.1 Methanocorpusculum sp. | reverse complement strand
ATCACCAAGACGAAACCGATCATCGCCATCAAGGCCGGTTCTTCCCGTCGCGGTCAGGCAGCCGCCGCATCGCATACCGGTTCACTTTCCGGAGCCTATGAAGTCTACATGGAAGCCTTCAGAAAGTGCGGTGTCATTGCAGCCACAACCATTCCTGCAGCATTCAAGTGTGCAAAGATCATGACCTCCCTGAAGAAACCGATCTACGGCAGACGTGCGGTAGTCATCACCAACGCAGGTGGTTTTGCTGTTCTTTCCAATGACTATGCAGAAACCTGGGGCATCAGAATCATCGATCTGCCAGACAACCTCATCAAAGAGATGGACGGCATCCTTCCGGAATTCTGGAACCGCAACAACCCGATCGATCTGCTGGGAGATGCGGATGAAGACCGGTTCCGCGGCGTACTCGAGATCCTGACCCGTCCGGAAAACGAGACTCTCTGGGATATCGGTGTCATCGTCAACTTCCCGAACAAAGTCCTGTCACCGGAACAGGTCGGCTCCGTCCTGATCGACTATCAGAAGAAGAGCGAAAACCTGATCGTCGGCTGTTTCGTCGGCGGCGACTGTCTCCAGCCGGGTATCGATCTCTGCAGACAGAACGAGATTCCTGTCTACGATGATATCGAAGCAGTCTACCGTACATTCGGCATGATTACCAAGAATCTGCATAACATCAAAGGATAATCCGGCAGGATTATCCGGCTAGTTCACCTTTTTTTCTCTCGCTTCTTTACCCGTAATTACCCAGGAATAAGCCAGTTCCCTGCATTGTTACAAAATGTAACGCGTGGTTTCGATATTTGTAACAAAATGTAACATATCGGGTAACCGAAAAAAAATAGATGGAAAAAATGTTATTGCTGCTGTTTATAGCAGACGATCTCAAGCACCCCGTTTCTGAGATGCGATTCGGTTTTTTCAGGGACAATCGGGGATAAGGGAATCTCCGCGGAATATTCATTTTCATGGCCGGTCTTCAGATGGAGTTTTCCGTCAGAGAATTCGATCGTGAACTCGGTACAGCTGCCCGGGAGTTCGGTCTGGAGGATATAGGTTGTATCGTCCTCGAAAAGTTCAAGGGGGAGCTGCCGCTTCGGCAGTTTCGGCATCTCTCCGAACGACCCGAGACCGGAAGGGGACCCGCCGCCCATGACGAATTTCACGCCAATGACCGACGGGGATCCCGCTTTCTTTTTCTCATCGTTTGGGCCGGTCAGCTGATCCAGTATCAGATGCTTGAGGAGATCAATGAATTCTTTTCCGGAGTCATCCATAGTCGCTGATATTCACCTTAGTTGTCTTTACTCTTAAGTATCTCTTTAATTCTGTTAAAGTCTTTCTGATGAGCCGTCAGCAGATTCTGCAGTTCCTTTGTCTCTTCCGAGAGGTCTTCGGAATCATACTCTGCCTTCCTGACCTGCATCATCGCCTTTTCCAGAACCTTGCGCTCGTCTTCGGTGTAGCGGTACTGCCAGGAGCTTTCTTCGGCGGCAAGTCTGCCTGCCTTGTCGAGCGACGGTCTGACACGCTTGAGTGCTTCATCGAAGTGGTGCTTGTAGACTTTCACATTCAGAAGCGCATTCTCGATTTCTTTTGCATCGAGACTGCCTACTTTCGCAATGAACTCGCGAATGGCAATCATCTTTGCCTCACGGACAAGTGCTTCGATATCGGCACCGACGAAACCGTCGGTTTCCTTGACCAGCATATCCGCATCGACATCTTCTGCAAGCATCTCCTTGATACCCTTAAGATAGACCTCAAGGATCTGTTTTCTTCCGGCTTCATCCGGTGGCGGAACGAAGATGTGCTGTTCCAGGCGTCCCGGCCTCATGAGGGCCGGATCGATCATATCCGGACGGTTCGTTGCACCGATGACAATGACATTCTTGAGTTCTTCAAGACCGTCGAGTTCAGTAAGGAACTGACTGACGATGCTTTCCGTCACATGGGACGATCCTTCATAGCTACCGCGTTTGGGCACCATGGAATCGATTTCATCGAAGAAGATGATCGACGGTGCTGCAAGCCGTGCCTTTCTGAAGATTTCACGGACACCTTTCTCGGATTCACCGACCCATTTCGACATGAGTTC
>DALTWN010000224.1 GCA_029987045.1 Methanocorpusculum sp. | reverse complement strand
GAAATATGCAGACCGGCATCTGGATGCGGTCGTCGCCGAAGTCAATCAGGGCGGCGATTTCATCGAGACCACGCTGCGGAGCCAGGCGGACGGAACTGCATTCACCTACTGTCCGGTCCGTGCGACCCAGGGAAAACTGCTGCGGGCAGAACCGGTGGCCGCCGCCTATGAACGCGGACTTGTCCATCATGTCGGCTATTTTCCCGAACTCGAAGACCAGCTGCTTGAATGGACGCCGTCCGACCGCAGGTCGCCCGACCGGATGGATGCGCTTGTCTGGGGAATCACGTATCTGATACGTGCAGGAGATGCCGCATATGGCGATTTGCCGGATTATCCCTGCATCTCGGATCATGCGGCCGGATGTTTCCTCGGCCGGGAACTCGGGTTCAATCCGGACCGTCCGTTCGGCGGCATGTTCAAACCCGACCGGTTTCCGCCGCCGCCGCGGTTCCCCTGAAAATCCTATATAGTACGGGCGCGAATATCTCAATATAATGGGATTCCTGGATACACTCAAAACTACGGCGAAATCCGAGGTGGATTCTGCCAAACGGTCGCTGCGTATCTCGCAGCTCAAGGGAGAACGTGCCGATCTCGAACGTGCTGAGACGGAGATCTACGCGGTCATCGGCAGACTCGCATACGAAGAGTTCGGACAGACCAAATACGCGGAAGAATCTTCGAAACTGCAGTCACTGCACGAACGTATCGTCAAAAAGAACGAAGAGATTGCCGAACTGGAATCTCTTTCCTGATTTTTTAGAATTGTTTCAGCCGTGTCAGCAGTTCGTCGACGGATGTACAGACTTCCGCTTCGGTTTCCAGCATCAGGTTTCCGGATTCCTCTCCGGCATCGTATCGTGGTTGGCTGATTGATAGAGCTCCCATTTTCCGGTTTTGTTGCTTCCTTCTCTGCCGATGAGCCCTTTTCGCTTCAATTTCAGGATAATCTTAGAGACATTCGCTTCACTCATCTGCAGATGATTTGCAATGAGGGGCTTCGTTATATAGGGATCCTGTTTAATTTCGTTGATGACACCTTCTTCCGATGCAGTAATATTTCTGGGCTGGACCTGCTGCAACACCTGTCTTCTGAATGCGAACGGTATGCGTACGGTTATATGATTCTCCCCGATTTCAAATGCCTGCTTTCCGTATCGTGCAGTTATTTTTGTCACCCCGTGACCAGTCTGCTGTACAATGCGGAGCTGTCCCATGATTTTCTGGAGTTGATGATTTATCGGACGGCTGATTCCCGAAAAGAATTCGTCGATAGTATAGTCTGCCGGCAATCCGCCATAGGATACGACTTCTATCCTGTCGCTGAATAGGTAAATCGCCGGCGGAACCTGGTGTACCCATTTGGTATGCAGACACGCATTCGCCCATGCCTCGCTGAGACAATCTTCGTCGAAGAGTTTCGTCTGACTGCGTTGCATTCCTTCTTTTGAATCAACCCGTGTTTCATTGAGCGACTGGACATAAGCATATGCCTGGTCCATGGCAAGAAGCATGCATTTGTATCCGTATTCGTTCCGGACAAGCATGGTCTGCTTGTCTGTTCCGGCAAAGGAGACGACTTTTATCGAGCAGTTGTTGGTGTCTGCAAGAAGTTCTGCAAGGTAATTGTATTTTCCATTGCTTGTCAACAGTCCGGTATTCTTGGCAAAGGTTTCCTCGGAGATTGAAAGACCCGCATCCAGATAGAATGTCTTGAGTTGATGGAACGTGAGATCCTGATTGGTAGCTTCAAGACTGGCTATGAGATCGCCGCTGTTCTGCAGCATGAGATCACGAAGCTGTTCCGGGTCAATCTTTCGGTCTTCATTGCCGGAACGGATACGATATTCACCATGTGCACTATAGGGCTTGTTCGTACCGGTGACTTCGACAGTAAGGAGAATCTTTCCATCATGGTCTTCGATTCTGATATCTGGTACCACTACCGGCTTTATGGTGTTTGCAATTCCCTGGGAGATGTCGGTGATGGTTTTGTTTCCTATCTCAAGACCGATAACATCGCCATTGTCTTTCACCCCGAAAACGCTTTTCCCTTGTCATGCTTGTTGAGCATAGTAGCCAAAGATTCGATTCCACGTGAAAGCTGCCCGACA
>DALTWN010000223.1 GCA_029987045.1 Methanocorpusculum sp. | reverse complement strand
CGGTGTTCACGGCATCTATCAGGAACGGAACCGTCCGGTAATTCACATTGAGTTCAACGGGGTCCTGTCCGAAGTCTCCCAGTATCTCCGTGAATCCGGCAGGGTCGGCGCCTCTGAATCCATAGATCGCCTGTTTCATATCGCCGACGGCGAAGAGTTTGTCGTTCGTCTTCGTATCTTCCGCGAGGATGCGGACGAGCCTGGTGAGAATCGGATCGTTGTCCTGGACTTCATCGACCAGGATGTACCGATACCGTGCACAGAGTTCACGGCGGATGTTCTCGTTATGGTCAAGGAGATATTCGACATGGGAGATCAGGTCGGCAAAGTCGAGGTATCCTCCTTCGCGTTTCCGCTCCCGGATTACGGCATGGACATGGGCGGTCACGGCACCGAATGCCAGCAGCACGGAAACCATACGCTGCCAGTTCACGTCATCCGCTGCAAAGACTACGGCAGAATCGATGATTTTTCCCATCCTGCCGCGGACCTCTTCATAATGTTTGTCAAGTCCGTCGTAGATTACCCCCGTCGGACTTTTCTGTTCTGCAAATTCCTTCAGGCACAGACGCTTTTCTTCAAGGGTGGATGCAGCAGACAGCCGCTGATAGATCTCGCGTGTCTTTTGCGCATTCTCCATCGATCTCTTATTGGTATTTTCAATCGCGTTGTACGCACGAAGTTTTGGATCATCCACCACATTCTGCCATGAGGTTTCGATCAGCTCCGTTTTCCAGGCATTCCATTCGGAAATCACATCTTCAGGATGCTCCTTCAGATAATCGAACCAGGGAGCATACGTTTCCCACGCATACAGGAATATCTTTACCGCAGAGGCAAGCTTCCTTTCATCGCTGAAATTGCGGAACAGTACGGTGACATGTTCCCACAATGTCTCATCCGGATGATTCAGGGTGTCGGCGATGGCAGACATGACCAGGTCATGGTCAGCCAGCGAATCCATGATGGAATAGCTGATCGGGATATCGGCCTCGATGGGGAATTCATGAAGAAGACCCGAACAGAATCCATGGAACGTATTGATGGTACACTGATGAATCGAACCGAGGGCCCAGGTCAGCTTGTTCTCTTCGGCCTCTTCCCGGGTCATACCGCCGTCCATCCGCCGCTTCACTTCGGCATCGGACTGCTTGCGGAGCTCCTGTTCGATCTTATCCTGCATCTCGGCCGCGGCTTTTTCGGTATACGTGAGACAGAGGATCTGATTCGGCCGCACATCCTTTTCGACCAGCAGTTTCACGAACCGGTTCTGCAGCAGGAATGTCTTGCCGGTTCCGGCACTGGCCGTCACGCCGACACTGCGGGATACATCCAGGGCATCCTTCTGACACTGGGTGAATTCAGTCATTCGTCATCACCCTCCGCGATATTGGATGCGCGACACATGGCCTTGTACGGGCAGTACTTGTCTTCGCATTTTTCCGCTCTGCTGCAGTCTCCTGCACGCATCCGGTCGCGGGTCGCAAACACCAGCTCCAGAACACGGTAATACACATTCCGGTAATCCTCACCATCTTTCAAGGGAAGAGGGACTGGTTTGCATTCGTCCCGGGTCAGTTTGAAATAATATCCGGGGTCCGGAACGCCGCCGTTCTTGACCCTGTATGCTTCGGTATAGACAGGAATCTGAACCAGTCTACCCTTCTTCAGATCATTTTTGAAGGATTTTCCGGTCTTGTAATCGACAATGCGGAAGCTTTCGCCATTGGTCATGATGCGGTCGATCGACCCCTGGATCTTCATGGTCTTTTCGCCAAGTTTGATCTCCACCGGGTCCGGATTCGCCAGCTTGTACTCGGTCATTTCCTCGGGGGTGGTCCATCCTTCCTTCGCGAACGCTATTTCCTGTTCCAGGAACTGTCTGAATATCCCTTCGAAACCGGGGACTCTGTCCTGATACCAGTCCTTTTTCGCATCCCATGACGGAGCGTCGATGACATGCTCGCTTTCCAGCTGGTCATGCACACATGTCAGCAGACGGGCATAGAGCGTATCGAACGGCTGTTTCACCAGATCTTCCCGCAGCGTCTTCGAGAAGAAATCCTCCAGCGCACCATGGATCAGGGTTCCAAGCTTGGAATGTTCCGCATATTTGTCCTGCGGGT
>DALTWN010000222.1 GCA_029987045.1 Methanocorpusculum sp. | reverse complement strand
AATTACAAACCATGACGGTACAAAGAGTGCTTTGTTTGTCCCAAGAAAAATCCAGGGTATCCACACGGTACAGACAGCTACAAGAATAACGGTAAGAATTGATGTGCTTAGTGCAAGATATTTGGAATATTCCTTAACCGGACAAAAATCTTCATGTAATGAAGCCATAACTGTACATATTCCTGAGGATAGAATATATAGTTTGTCAATCGTTGAAAAAAGAGATACCCCTCAGTATCTGCTGAGAGGTTGTTTTGCCGAGTCTATTTCCACTCAGTTTCGTAGATCTGACGTGCCAGCGATTCGTTTCCGGAATGGTAGGCATCCAATATACGCATTTTAATATCGGTATAGTCATCAACATTCTCTCCTATTTGTGTGTACAATAGCGTGAATAAGGAATACGAACCCCACTTACCCCATTCACTATCATATGTATCATACGTGGGGAATCTGTCGAGGTTTTCATCAAATACAATTGGCCCTGTCTGTCCAAGATACCGGTAATTTTTCAGTTTCTCTGCAATCTCAGGTCCTGTTTTTTCGGATCCGGACATCACATCAATCAAGGTAGTGAGTGCATCATATCCGTAGAGGGCATAGCCATACATGACATCAAAATCAGATCCGTATTCATTCTTGAATTTTTGGAGGAAGAATGGATCTGCTGTCGACAGGGAAGGAACAAGGACGTTTGTTGCTAATGCATCTACATTATCTCTGAGAGAACTGCCGAATGCATCATCAGATGCAATAAAGATTTTTGATAATAAACTAAGGTTACGGTCAGCAATCGTTGTCAGTAGTCCACTCAGCTGGTCGGCTGTTTCCGGAATGACATAGATGAGTTGGTCTGAAGAGGTGTTCAGTTCAGCAATGACATCGTCATAGGAGGAAAGAGGAATTCCTGTAATCTGTATGCCTTCTTCACTTGCGACTTCGGAAAATAAATCATAGGTTGATTTTCCGAGGGTGTTTTCCACCCAGAGCACCGTCATATTTGTGACCGCATAGTTTTTCGCAAGTGTTAGTACTGCATTGCAGAAATTATAGTTTGATGGGACAAAGCGGAACACGTACTTGTTATAGTCTGATATTGATGTTCCAGTTACTGGCGTTATGAGTACCGTCTTGTAAATTTCAGCGTATGGCGCAATATATTCCGTCTCTACTGTCTTGAATGGTCCTAATATTACCTGGGCTCCATTTTCTACAGCGTGGAAGTATTCATCGAGAGCCATCGACGGATCGGTGCCGGTATCATAATAGACAAGGTTGACATTCTTGCCTTTTTCCAGTGCTTCATTCAGCGCCAGATTAATTCCCGCTTTGCAAATATTTCCATATTCTGCATCAGGGCCGCTCAGGGGGAGAAGAACAGCAATCTCTATTTTCTCGTTTGCAATCTCTGATGAGATATTGGGAACTATAAACACGAATACAAACAGTGCAATAAATGCGACAATTAGAATTCCGGTTAGTATTTTTCCACCGAAGAACGGTTCATGCCCGTGTCCGTGGTGTTTTTCATGCTTTTTTCCGGTCATGTGTCTTTCTCCTTTCGTTTGGCGGTTGTTGAAACCAGTTCATTCCAGTCATCCTTCAATCTCTTGAATGTGAATGGTTGCAGTGCCCCCTTGAAAGACGAAACATGCGCAGAGAACCGGGTAAAGCAGAGAACACCAATGAGGATGACTACTGTCATCGGCAGGATAGTATTTCGGATAATATCAAGAATTTCGAGCGCTGTCAGCTGATGGGTTACCATCATGTATGTCGGATAGATGAAGAGTAGGTGGAAACCTTCAACTGCTACCGTGATGATACCTGCCCAAAGATAGGTAAGTTTACCTTTACGATAGCGAATCAGATAACCTGAAATAATACCGGCAGCTACAGTGGCTATACAGCAGGGAACAGCAGAGACATCCCCGCTCGATAGTCTGAACAATCCGCCAATAAGGCCGATAATGCCGCCGATTACCGGTCCACCGATAATGCCTCCAATGATGGCACCCAGATCACGGAAGTTGAGTACATACAGTATTTCTCCTGTTTCTGAGAGATTCTGTGCCCCCCACATAGTGCCGAGAATTGAGATGGTTCCAAGAATTGCAACTAACCAGAATT
>DALTWN010000221.1 GCA_029987045.1 Methanocorpusculum sp. | reverse complement strand
GCCGATGAATCCGAAGTCAGATTCTTCCGCTGCACCAAATGCCACCATACCTGGCGTGAATACGACTAACTCCCCTCTTTTTTCCGAACGCCCGGACGCGGCCGGCGGCATATATTCCCTGACAATATCGCATGAATCGACGAATTTTGCCTGAAATTATCGCGATTGCACGCACAAAACACGATGTTCCGGACAGGAGAGTGTTTATATAGAGCCGAGGGCGATATTTATAGTAATGTCAGACGGTCCATTATCCACGCTCAAAATCGAGAACGTCGTTGCCTCGACCAAACTCAACGATTCCCTCGACCTTGTCAAGATCGCCGAAAAGATTCCGGGAGCGGACTACAACAAGAAACGGTTCCCCGGCGTCGTTTTGAGAATGACCGACCCCAAGATCGCCGCCCTGGTCTTCGGATCGGGAAAAGTCGTGCTTACCGGTGCGAAGAGTCTCGATACCCTTGCCGTCGGTGTCGACAACCTGGTCCGGATCATGAAGGATATCGGTGTCAGGATCAATGAGAATCCGGGATACAGTGTCCAGAACATCGTCACGTCCGCCGATCTCGGATGCCATATCAATCTGAACAAGATCGCCATGAGCCTGAGCCTCGACAAGATCGAGTACGAACCGGAACAGTTCCCGGGTCTCGTCTACCGTCTGGACGAGCCGAAAGTGGTCGTCCTGCTCTTCGGGTCCGGCAAACTCATCATCACCGGCGGAAAGGTCAAGAAGGATGCAGAACGGGCGGTCGAACGCATCTACAACGATCTGGCCGCACTGAAACTCGTCTGATCGTCTGCAAAGAAAAATACGATGGGTCAGCCCATCAGAATACTTTTTTCGTACGTATATTCCTGATAGAACTCGCGGCCGTTCTCTCTGCCGTATCCCGATCCGCCGACTCCGCCGAACGGCAGTTCCGGCGGCAGGATCAGATGTTTGTTTACCCAGACGATGCCGGCGTCCAGTTCTTCCGCGACCCGGCGTGCGGTCTTCAGGTCGGCCGTCCATACCGATCCGCCGAGACCGTACGGCGTGGCGTTCGCGATCTTCACCGCCTCTTCGATAGCGGAAAACGGAATCACCGGCATGACCGGCCCGAACAGTTCCTTCGAAACCGCCGACGGTTCGACATCCTTCATCAGCGTCGGCAGATAGAAGTTGCCTGCCGTGCGCGTGCCGCCGCAGACCAGCGTCCCTTTCGCCGATCCGACGATGTCGCTTACGGCATTCTCGACAATCTCCGCCTGGTCCGGATTGTTCAGCGGACCGACATCGGCACCGTCCGCACCGCATCCCACCTTCAATGCGGCGATCTTTTCCGCCGCCATCTTCACGAACGTATCGGCTAACGATTCATGGACCAGAATCCGTTTCGGCGAGGTGCAGACCTGACCGCAGTTGTAGAACCGGTTGCGTACGGCGTTCGCGACCGCGGATTTCAGGTCGGCCGTCTCGGTCACGATGAACGCATCGTTTCCCCCGAGTTCCAGCACCAGTTTCTTCAGGTACGGCGCGGCAGTCTGGGCGATGGAACGGCCGGTCTCCATCGACCCGGTGAACGATACATGCCGGATATCCGGATGACGGACGACGGCATCGCCCGCGGTAGACCCTCTGCCGTGCACGACCTGCAGGACATGGGGCGGAAGTCCCGCTTCCTCGAATATCTTCGCGATGGCATCGACCGTCAGCGGCGCCGTGCATGACGGTTTTACGAGGACGCAGTTTCCGCAGGCGAGAGCACCGCCTGCCTTCCAGGCAAAGATGATGACCGGCATGTTCCAGGGGATGACGGCCCCGCAGATCCCCATGGGTTTTCGTACGACGTTCAGATACCCGTATTTCGGAAGCCGGCGTGCATCGCCGGGAATCGAACCGCAGACACTCGCATAGTATTCGAAGACATGGGCGGCACCCTGAACCTCGTCACGGGCTTCCCTGATTGGTTTTCCCTGTTCCGCACTCAGCAGGGCGGCAAGCGTATCCGCACGGGCGCGGACGATACCTGCTGCCCGCACGAGGATCACGGAACGAGCTGACGCCGCAACGGATTCCCACGAGGAAAAGACCGATTTCGCACGGCCGACCGCCGCATCGACATCGGCCGGCGTGGAATCGGGAATTC
>DALTWN010000025.1 GCA_029987045.1 Methanocorpusculum sp. | reverse complement strand
ATAATTCCTTTTGCGACTTCATCGCACCGGGTGATTCCACCAAGAAGATTCACGACGATGACCTTGACACCCGGCATTGAAGCGACCAGCTTTACTGCATGACAGACACGGTCCGCATCGGCACCGCCGCCGACATCCAGGAAGTTTGCTGCTTTGCCGTTATAGTGGGCAATGATATCCAAGGTGGCCATGGTAAGGCCGGCACCGTTACCGATGACACCGATTTCTCCGTTCAGTTCTACGTAGGAGAATCCATGTTTCTCTGCTTCCTTTTCACGTTCGGTCAGATCGCGGTTTTCCGTAATCCCCTGACGTGTCAGTGCATTGTCGTCAATGATGATCTTGCCGTCTGCAGCGAGTATGCCGTTTGGTGAGGAAACCAGTGGATTAATTTCAGCAAGGACCGCATCGTGCGCAGTGAATACCTGATAGAGTTTTCTGACTACTGCCCCCAGTTCTTTCGGCGCGGTTCCGATGACATTGCGCACGATATAGTCAGGAAGCGTGGAGAACAGCGGATCGACATAGACTCTGCGCAGAGCATCCGGACGTTCTTTTGCGAGTGTTTCGATTTCCACTCCTCCTTCTTCGGAGAAAAGAATCACCGGACGTTTCTTTGCACGGTCAAGAGCGATACCGAGATAATATTCATGGGTAATGGTAATCGCTTCTTCGACCAAGACCTTTTCAACCGGCAGACCTTTGATGGTCTTGTTGAACAGATCATGAGCAACTGTTGCGATGTTTGTTGCGTCTGCCGGAAGAATCCCGCCCGCTTTACCGCGTCCGCCAACATCGACCTGTGCTTTCAGGACGACTTTTTCTCCGACTGCCTTCAATGCAGCCGGTGCATCGGCAGGCTGGGTAATCAGCATACTTTTTGCCACGGGAATGCCGGATTCTCTAAAGATCTGTTTTGCTTCGTATTCTCTGAATTTCATAGTTGTCTCCTCACCAGCTCCTGTCCGATGGCAAGAGCCTGTTTGTTCTTTTCTTCGGTTCCTTTCGGCACACTGTCAAGGACTGCATGTTCAAGTGCTTCATAGGAGATGATCGGTGTTGCTTCCTGAAGAGCGCCCAACATGATTACATTGGCAAAAACCGGTTTGCCCAGTTGTTCCTTTGCCGCTTTTGTTGCCGGAACTTCCAGGTATCTGCAGGCAGGTCTGCTACTGACATAACCGGGATCGATAAGCATAATCGCATCTTCGGGAACATGTGTGCCGTATTTCTGGAATGCAGTTTCTGACATAATGACATAAATCTTGGGATTTATGACCTTTGGGTACAGAATGGGGTCGTCAGAAATGATAACTGCAGATGCCGATGCACCACCGCGTGCTTCCGGACCGTAGCTCTGTGTCTGGACGACATAGGAGTCGGTATAGAGAGCAGCGGCTCTGCCGAGAATGACTGCAGCTGTGATAATTCCCTGGCCGCCAAGACCAGAGAAGCGGATTTCGTTTCTCATGCTTTCCCTCCGCCGATTACTGCATTGCTGCGTTTCATGAGTTCTCCTACAATGAATTTACCCGAGCCCGGCTTGATGGCATTCACTGCATCCATATTCTGGACAAATACTGCATTGTCACGCAGAAGTTCTATCATCTGGGTGACCTGTCTGATCTTGTTCTTGGCACCGTAGGCGGTCGGACACTGTGTGTATACTTCAATGAAGGAAAGACCCGGTGTCTGCAGGCCGGCCTTGATTGCATCGGTGAGCTGTTTTACGTGGTATGACGTCCACCGGGCAACATAGTTTGCGCCAGCAGCAATTGCCAGATCGCAGAGATTGAACGGTTCTTCCTGCATGCCGTACGGGGTAGTGGTGGTAATCGCACCTTTCGGAGTACACGGACTTCCCTGTCCGCCGGTCATGCCGTAGATGTTATTGTTCATACAGATGACCGTAAGGTCGATATTGCGTCTGCAGGCATGGATGAAATGATTGCCGCCGATAGCTGAACAATCACCGTCTCCGGTAAATACAATCACGTGCTGCTGGGGTTTTGCCAGCTTGATGCCGGTAGCAAATGCGAGTGCACGTCCATGCGTCGTATGCAGTGAATCTGCCGATGTGTAACCGCCTGAACGTGATGAACATCCGATGCCAGAGACGAATGTGGTGTTTTCAGGCGTATATCCGAGATCGTCAACGGCACGCAGGGTACTGTTGAGGATGGTTCCGTTTCCGCAGCCGGCACAGAAGATATGCGGCAGCCTGTCCTGGCGATACCAGTCTTCCAGAGTCATAACCGCACCTCGGTAACCGGTTTTCCGGATTTTTTAACATCATTGACAACGGCGACCGCTTTCCTGAGTTCATCTGCCGTATGCAGTGCTCCGCCGAGTTTTGGAACCGTAATGATAGGTGTGTTCGTATACTGCCGGACTTCCTTTGCAATCTGTCCAAGATTCATTTCCGGAATGATGAATATCTCTGCTTCCGAAAACTGCTCGAGTGCTTCATACGGGAATGGCCAGACGGATCTGATATTCAGATGTCCGTACCTGTTTTCCTCCTCGTAATTCAGCTGCTGTACCGTACGCGTCGGGGCACCATAGGAGATGAAGACGATATGTGCATCCGGATTGATGATATCGACATCTGTAATTTCACTCCGGTGTTTTTCGATTTTGTCGACCTGTCTGCGAATCAGCGTTTCATGGAGTTCCGGAGAATCCGTCGCCGGGTATCCTTTTTCATTATGTGTCAGGCCGGTGATATGGACATTGCATCCTGTACCGAATTCGGCGAATCCCGCAATGCCGTTTTCATCGCAGGCACAGGGGTTTTCCCCGCGGTTCAGGGATTTTCGTTTAATGATATCGATGGTGTCCGGTATCGTTATTTTTTCCCGCATATGGCCGATGGTTTCATCTGCCATCAGAAAGACCGGTGTTCTGAACCGGTCTGCGAGGTTGAACGCCTTGACGGTCAGGTCATACATTTCCTGTACGGATGACGGGGATAAAGCAATGATGCTGTAATCGCCATGGGATCCATAGCGTGCCTGGAGCATATCTCCCTGAGCCGCCATGGTGGGCTGACCGGTTGAAGGTCCCCCGCGCTGGACATTTACCACAACACACGGGGTTTCCGTCATTGCAGCGTATCCTATATTTTCCTGCATAAGTGAAAAGCCCGGTCCGGATGTTGCTGTCATCGATCGTGCGCCGGCCCATGATGCACCGATGATTGCTGCCATACTGGCGAGTTCATCTTCCATCTGGATGAACGTACCGCCTACCTTCGGCAATCTGAGTGCCATTCGTTCTGCTATTTCCGTTGACGGTGTGATTGGATATCCTGCAAAAAATCTGCAGCCTGCTGCGAGTGCACCTTCTGCGCAGGCAGTATTTCCATTGAAGAATTCACGTGTTGTCATCAGTATTCAATCTCCACCTTCTTTTGCTCGTAGGGTTTTTCATCAATCCAGGATATTGCCTGATCCGGACAGATACGCTTACACATGCCGCAGAGCTCACGCTGATGAAGTTTCTGCAGACGTACATTGGTACAGCGTTCGGGACGGTCAAGTACCGGAAGTACATACCCGCGTTTGCCCGGCAGTTTTCCTTCCTGGAAAATCCGGTAGGGGCATACCATGGTGCAGAGATTACATCCTTTGCATCTGAGTTCATTGATTGCGAGCTTCATTTATTAAGACTGCTTATAATATAGAAAGTATATAAGTAAAAGTATTTTCCTTGATGCAGGCAAAATGACGCGAAAAGAGGGGAGAACTGTTCGGAAAAAGAAAAAAAACGGGACATTTGCGATTCCGTTCGATTTTTGCCACTCCATCTCCGGTAACGGCGCTTCATGCGTTTTTTTTTCTGCTGAAATAGGGAAGAGTCAGGGATCTTTTACTCGTGCGTTTCTGATGGATTGACAATCATCGCAAATCTTTCGAGTAATGCGGAGACATCCAGTTTCTTCCACTCTCCGTAATCAGGGGTATAGATTTCATACATAGGGAATCGTTTAAGGTTTTCATCGAAAACGACCGGTCCGGTCTGTCCGAGATACCGATAGTTCCTGAGATTTTTCGCAATGTCTTCACTGCGAATATTCTCCCGATTGATTGGAATTGCACTCACCAGTGTTTCCAGTGAGTCATAGCCATAGAGCAGATACCCCTCGGATATGTCGAATGTCTCGTTGGTACGTGTTTTGTAGTTGTCAAGGAACCTGGGGTCTACGGTAGATACAGTCGGGACAAGCACTAGCAGATTTCCCGTAGAATAATTGTCCCGGATGGTATTGCCGAATCCGGTATCCGAAGATAACCAGAGGGTATTCACGGTCTTGTTTGATTGTTCCTGTGCAGTTAAAATCTCTGCGAGTTGTTCCGGGGTATCCGCTGCGACAAGGGTAATCGAGGTGCCTGCCTTGCTTACCTTTGCGATTACATCCTCTGCAGTTGTGATGGGGATGCTGATAATACTGATATTCTGTTTTTCCGCGAACTCATCAATCGTATCGTAGATGGACCTTCCCAGCGATGTTTCTGCCCATACCACAGAAAGATTCGTCGCATTTATCTGTTTGGCGATATTGACAACCGCATACCCGATATTCCGATTGGACGGATCAAAATGGAAGACATAATCTACGTAATCATCGAGTGAACTGCCTGTTGCATAGGTAATTACCGTCTCCTTATACATTTCCGCATATGGTGCAATCACTTCTGCTTCGGCGGTGGTCAGCGGCCCCAGAACAGCTGGGATTTTATTATCAACGGCGGTAAAGAATGCATCAAGAGCTTTGTTGGGGTCAGCTTCGGTATCAAAATATCTGATGGAGATATTTTTCCCGTTTTCCCTCTGTTTATCAACGGCTATGTCGATTCCTTTCTTATAGACGAGCCCTGCCTCAGCGCTTGGCCCACTCAATGGCAGAATCACTGCAATTTTTATTTCATCATCAGTACTGACCGGTTGAAATACTATGGCAATGAACAGAAGGGACGCTAAAAGAAAGATGGCGAGAAGGATACCAGTCAATACTTTCCCGCCGAAGAATTTCTTATGCATCAGATGTTCGGGGTTATGGTCCTGTTTTTTCATCATTTTTTCTCCTTGTCTTTGGTTACAACGTGAATCAGTTCTTTCCATTCCTGTTTAAGCAGTGCAAAACTGAAAGGCCGCAGAGTGAGCGTAAAGCATTTTATATTGCGGTTGAAGAGTGCGAAACAGACACAGGCACTAATGGAAACAAGCAGTGCCGGCAATATGGAATGGCGTATGACATCAAGAATTGCCGGTCCTGTCAGCTGATGCAGGATAATTTCATAGGTCGGATAAATGAACAGCAGATGGAGACATTCAACCGTTACTGCAAGCAATGCCGCAAGTTTGAATGATAATTTCCCTTTATTGTGCCGTACCATATAACCGGCGATGATACCGGTTGCAACAATTGCAATGAAACTGGGGATGGCAGAGACATCGCCAAGAGATAGACGATATACGCCTATGATTACCCCGACAATCCCACCGATAACCGGTCCACCAACCACTCCGCCGATGATGGATCCAAGATTGCAGAAACAAAGGTAGTCTACTGGAGTTCCTTCCGTTCCAGGGACAGGAATCATTCCCCACACGGTTGCAAGGATCGATATGGCACTAAGAATTATTATCAGCCAGAATTTATCTGCAAGCGATGAAGTTCCTTCGGCGAGCCGTTTGAACATCTGTGTACGGCAGAACAAATAGAGGAGGACAAGAATGAGTGCCAGATCCTTAAGCAGATTTAATCCGGAAGAAAGCAGTGTTCCTTCAAGCACCAACGCAAAGTAAATCGACAATACGCTGCCGATTCCGATGAAGAGCATCCATAATCTGTTTCCTTGCGCATATTCCGGCAGTTTTCTGTTGAGATAAATCAGAATGAATCCGAAGATACCAAAGAAAATGGCACAAATGAGTGAAACATGTGAGATCGTGACAAGCGGATTGTTGTAAATGATGGTAAAAAATGCAATCACTGAAAAGCAGAGCAGACAGAGGTTGTAGACAAGTGAGGTGTTCTTAATGGGTTTCCCCGCTTTTATTCGCAGATCTTTGACGATTTTGGTAATTGCTGAAGCACGTGCATCCAGTCCGACGACAATAGCGCCAAAGAAGATGACACTGACGATGATAAAGAAGATTTGATTCGCATAGGGGATAGAATGGTACAGATTCAGAACCATCGACAGGAGCATATCAAGTGTTATTTCCGTACCTTCCGGAAGGAACGTTGCGAGCCTTCCGATGTAACCGACCATCATGAAACCGACGGTGATAACAGCAACGATGATAAATCCAATGAGAATATCAATCCGGACACTTCTCATATACCGGTAATACTGCGTTTTATTTCCTACTTCGAAACGTTCTTCCGGAGGAGTATTCGGATCCTCGTTGCGGATGCGAATCTTCTTTTCAAGCCAGACAGAATAGAGCATCAGCATCAATCCGGATCCGACCGCCCCGATGATTGCAAGAATTTCTTTTTCCGAATGATGTGGAACCGAAGGGACAATTCCCTGCAGCGTTGTGATAATCGACGACGGATGCATTGCCATTATGGCAATGACTGCAATCCCAAGGAACAGTACCAGGATTGCCATAATCCGTTCGAAATGATGATAGATATGGGTGCGAAGAATCAGGAGAGCCAATACGATAATCAGGAAGCAGATAAGATAGAAGACATAGCTTCCCGGAATCAGGTACTCCAGAAATGTTCCGGCGAACACGATCATCGCACCGATTGCGATTGCGTCGATAACATATGCGGCGATGGTCAGGTATGCTGCCCAGTTTTTCGGACCGGGTACATCTGTCATTGCCTGGAAAATTGTAATGCCTGTTGCTAGCGTATAGCGTGCGATTCCGGTGGTGAACGCGTATTTGAATATGAGGGCGATGATGACGACCCATACCAGGGACATACCGAAATGCGCACCAATATGCAGCGCATCGGCGATACCTGCTTCTCCAGCAGCCGTTATCGCGAGCAGGAGACCCGGTCCAAAGAACACCAATTTCTTTCTGAATTCCGAGAACCGGGATTTGGCAGGCAGTTTGTCCATATTCTTCTTTATGTATTTGTTTGATATGCTTTTATAGATATCATGCATTATTTTGTGTGTTTTAAGGGATTCTGTCAGTAGGTTTTTTTTATCCCAGTGTTTAACTTAATTACAGTATTTCTGCGTGGTCCATAAATGAAGCGAAAGATGCGGATTCTCCTCATTGTCCTTATTTTTCTTGCTATACCTACGGTGCTGTTGATTGCATCAGGTGATTTTTTCCCGAAGGAAAACCCTCCTTATGAGGTCGGTTTCATTTCCAGCAGTACACATGATACGATTTTCGTGCGCAATGCGATTGAAGGAGCCTATGATGCATCAAAGTCGGACGCCATCAATGCAGAACTCTATCGTCTTCCGGATAATACGACAGAAGGTTTCCAGAAAACTGTTGCGCGTGCCATAGAACAAGGATCGAATATGATCATATCATCCGGATATGATGCCGGAAAACCGATGCTGGAATCTGCATTACTGCACCCGAACACATCCTTTGTTATGGTCGATGCTGATTTTTCCGAATTTCCGGATAACTTTGCGAATATCGTGTTCCGGAGCAATGAACCAAGTTTCATTGCAGGCTATATTGCCGGAAAAATGACCAAGACTGGGCGTATCGGATTCCTTGGCGGTGTCGAAAGCGATTCTGTCCAGACATTCTATTACGGATTCAAGGCAGGAATCGATGCGTCTGCTGCTGAAAACGGAAAGACCATCACGCTTATTCCCTACTATACAGATACATTCTCCGATCCGAGTGTTGGATATGACACTGGCAAAAGAATGTATCAGGATGGGGGTGTAGATATCATTTTCACGGTTGCAGGGGATACAGGACTTGGCTGTATCCAGGCAGCAAAAGAGCTGGACAAATACGTCATCGGTGTTGATACCGACCAGAACTATCTCGCACCCCTGAATGTCCTGTTCAGTGTAACCAAATGCATTCCTACCGTTGTTTCAGAGGTTGTTAAAGGATATGCGGAAGACGACTCACCACGTGATGAAGATGGCCTGATCTCCGTCGGATATGCAGACTATGGTGTGGCTATTGCAACAGTAATTGATGATGTTCCTGCGGGAGTACAGGCCGATGCAGCGGCCCTTGAAGGGCTTATTCGTGAAGGCAAGATCTCTGTCCCGTCAACAAAAGCGGAATATGACGCCTGGGCACTGCCGATCTTCATCGCGCCCTGACGAAGAAGCAGCGTAGATTGCGTAAAAAATAGGAACCAGCGATTCAGTGACGAATCCGGGTATATGGTAAAAAATAAGTTATTTTGGGGGTGTTAGCTATGATTGATGTGTTAGGTCTGTATGGTTACGTTCAGAGTATTATGCTGCAACCTCTGTAGTCTCTTTATTTTTCGGGGTGATACTCCAGGTAGTGCTGTTGGAATAGCTCCACTTGGCAATATCCAATTCATCGTTTATTTCAGAGAGAATTGACAGATTGGTACCGACTTCTTTGGAGGTCAGCCCCAAATCCTTTGCGACATATTTCGCTTTAACGAACCGTCCTCCTTTTGCAATGTATGCTTTCAGGTATAGGAGAATTTTGGACTGGGTTTCAACCGACTTTCCATCTGCTGATTCTTGGAGTTTGGTCATTTTTAACTTACCTCTAGTAAATATACAACTTATTAAGATATATAGTTTTTCCTTGTTATGGTAAATTACCAAATGTAAGTGATAAGATGCACAAAAAATGACTCCTTGGAAAATAGTATAAAAAATGGAAAAAATGAAGATTAATCTACAGAAAATTCGGAAATTTTCTCGATCATACGTGCAATTACTTCATTTCGCATGCCTTCGACGAATTTGATGCTGCCGACAACAAGGTGGCCTCCGCCGGAAATTCCGGCGCCCGGCATCTCATCGCGCATGGATCTGACCATCTGCGGGATATTCATCTGTACACCGCGTGAGCGGATAACGGCAAAATCAGGACCTAAGCCAAGAGTGACGACCGGGTCGTTTGCATATTTCTTGCAGAGAAGATCATGAACTTCGCCGGAGGATTTACCCGGTGGCGGGAAGGTGAACCGGTGAGCAAACATCTCCACATCTGCCAGGAAGAGTCTTGCACCGGAAGAGAGCTGCTGTTCCTTGACATGCGGCATCATGGTGGTAATCTGATCCTCCAGTGCAGCGTTTGCTTCGCTTTTCAGGAGTTCTACAAGACGCTTATGGCGGTCGGCATCGTTGCTGATGTTCAGGATATCCTTTACAATCTCGCGTCCATCCATGAATCTGAGCCAGTACTGTTCATAGTCCAGTGCAAGTGCCATGTCACGGCATTCGTCTTCCGTGTAGCGTCCTTCGATAAGCTGGAGATATGCAGTCAGTTCCGGAGCTTCACTGCGGTCGGCAACTCCGGCTACTGCAGGGAAGTGCAGAATCTTGTTTTCGACGTTCGGAGAAATAAGCCGGGCAAT
>DALTWN010000220.1 GCA_029987045.1 Methanocorpusculum sp. | reverse complement strand
GCAGCGACTGCGACGGATGGATCAATTACGAAAAGGAACTCGTATATCCGGCAAAGGCATCAACGAAACTTTCACCGTTCATCGGAAAAATAAAAACCAAATCCACCGACCCGATGGTGATCTTCTTCTCGTCCGGAACATCCGCCGAACCGAAGATGGTGCTGCACACGCATTCCTATCCGCTCGGCCATACAGTTACCGGAAAATACTGGTACGACATCACCGAACGCGATCTGCATTTCACGGTTTCCGATACCGGATGGGCAAAATCATCCTGGGGTAAATTCTACGGACCATGGATGCAGGGAGCATGTATCTTCGTCTATGATTATCGCGGCAAATTCAATGCGACGGAACTTCTTCCGCTCATTGAAAAATACGAGATTACCTCATTCTGTGCACCACCAACCATCTACCGCATGCTTATCCTTGCGGACCTCAGTACCTTTGATTTCTCTGAACTGAAACACTGTGTTTCTGCAGGAGAGACGCTGAATCCGGAAGTCAATCGTGTCTGGGAAGCAGGTACCGGCCTCAAAATCTATGAAGCATACGGTCAGACGGAGTCGACGGTCGTCATTGCAAATTATCCCTGTATGGAACACAAACCCGGCAGTATCGGAAAACCGGTCCCGGGCTGGACAATCGAACTGCATGACGAAGACGGTAACCCGGTACCGGTCGGAGAAGAAGGCCGTATCGCCATCAAAATGGCACCGAAACGGCCAGTCGGTCTCTTCAAAGAATACCTTGACGATCCGGAAACAACCGCATCGGTCTTTGTAAACGGCTGGTACTATTCCGGCGACAAGGCAAAAATGGACAAGGACGGCTACTTCTGGTTCATGGGCCGCGATGACGATATTATCAAATCATCCGGATACCGCATCTCACCCGCTGAAGTCGAGTCCGCACTCATCGAACATCCGTCCGTCAAGGAATCCGCCGTTATCGGCAGCCCGGACCCGATTCGCGGTGTCATCGTCAAAGCATTCGTTATTCTCAAAGACGGATGGGCACCATCAGAAACGCTTGTCAAGGAACTGCAGACCCACGTCAAGAAAACAACAGCTCCGTACAAATACCCGCGTGCAATCGAATTCGTGACCGACCTGCCAAAAACCATCTCCGGAAAAATCCGGAGAGTCGAACTGCGTGAACGCGAGCTTGCCAAGCTGAACGGCGAACACAAGGAAAACTAACTTTTTTTTTACTTGCCGAGGAACGCGACCAAATCGCCTTTCTTCGCTGGACGTCCATACGTTTCCGTGATATGACGACCGACTGCATCGCATTTAATCATCATGAGATACGCAACCGGTTTGTCCAGAACATATTCGGTCAGACTTTCATAATTCGCAAGACCTTTGGCAATGATGAGCGTCGCACGGTCAACCGCCTCACGGACTTCCTGCGGGAAGTGCGGTGGATGTGATCCAAGCAACTGCCCTTCTCCGCCGATGAAAAGGGCATCAGCAACCGTATCCACTCCGCACATCCTGGCTTCCCGCATCGTCACATCATTCAGCATCGGACCATCCTTGACAACGACCGTAACATGACTGCCGTTCTTCTTCAGTTCCTCGATGAACCGCATATCGAAAATGACTTCCCCGCAGTTGTCTGTGAAGTAGACAACACGGTCTATCTTGCGGAAGAAGTCTGCCGAATCATCCAGCGCCAGACCATGTGAAAATATTTCCGAAAAAAACTCAGTGAAATTTTCGGCAACCGTATGGCCGGTCACCCCGTAATCCATGGCATTCCCAAGCACTGAAGCAATGAGTGCGTCATGGAGCGTGACGATACGGGAAGATACGGCATTCAGCACATCGACCGCACGACGGTTGTCGCGGTCCTTTATGTCCTGATACAGGTCCTTTTCATGAACGACCGAATAACAGTACCGATGAATCCTTCCCGCCGTAACTGCCGCCCCTTCGTTCTTCGCGGCCCCTTCATCGAAGATACGTTCACATTCACCAACCACGGTGGTAAGAAGAGCAGCATCCGAGATATACGCCGATGCCTGCGATCTGACTTTGTTCATCAGACAGTCTCTGCAATCCAATGCCAGCTTCATTTCAGAAATACACCCTCCAAAACAGATGATAGTATGGGACCGCCGAGATTTGAACTCGAGTCAGAAGACCCCCAGTCTCCTAGGAT
>DALTWN010000219.1 GCA_029987045.1 Methanocorpusculum sp. | reverse complement strand
GCATTCACCATCGTGGCATGGCCGATAGGACTCATGCTCGCCGCACTGAACTTCAGACGATAACCGATTCGCCCCCACAAATACAATCATACCAATGACCGTACAAGTACCCGATTATCTCACCTTCAAGAACCGCCGGTTCATCGTCATCGATATCGAACACGGCACACGTCCGCATGCCGAATTCGTCGTGATCCGGGAGAATGAACCGCGGTCCACTGCTGAACGCCGCGGGTACCTGGCGAAATACCGTGTCGCTGACAACAGACTCTACGGCCGCCAGATCTTCGATACCGGAGCATCGCCGGAAACACCGATCCACTATACCGGCAGCATGGTCATCGCACGAACGGCGGACGGATTCTGGATAACCGATTTCCTGCAGTGCTACCTGGATGCGGACGAAGCATACGAACTCTGTTTCACGGACGGCATCCTGACGGAGACCAGGAACCTTGCGGATGCGATAGCCGAATACGCAGCCATCCGAAAATCCGAATGGTGGACGTCCGACCTGATCTCTCCGGCCGAACGGAGAGAGGTGCTGGATGACTTCTGCCGTTCGCATCTCACCCATGCCTACGGGTTCGGAACATACCGGTGGTCGCAGGACTCCGGAGAGACAGACATCCATGCGGAAGAGTTCAGAAAACTGGATGAACGAAAACGGAAACGCGAGGAAGATTACACGTGGATGCACAAACTCTGCGAGTATCTTCCCCTCCTGCGTGAACTGAAAGGAAACTATCTGATGGAAAATCCCCATCCCACAGACGAATCGGGAGATGATGATAGAATTCCCAAGGATAATGAAGCCCACCGTAAATGCAGGGATTTCTTCAATCTGGGATATGAGTCACCCCTGTGGGACAACGAATATAATATCCATATCGTCCCCCTGCTCGACTACTATCCGGAACGGGAGGAGGCACAGCTGCATGCAAACCGTGAGGAGATCTGTGCCCTGCTTACGCTGGAACTGCGTACGGATCACTGGTGCAACGGAGCCTTCGAGGAACAGATCGAGGACGGAACCTATATCCCGCTGCTGGAGAATCTGGAACGCATCATCGACGAGACGTATCATCCCTGGAAGAAGACCGATCTCCGGACCGGAGACGCACGGTTTGCCGGTATGAAGAACAGGACCGTCGACGAGACGCTACCGCAGGACGATGAAGATGATTCGGATGATTTCGTGAAATCCACCATCCGGCCGCAGATGGGAAAGGTGCTCCGGATCATCGATGAAACCTATATCGCCGGTGCTTTCCATACCGGTCTGGACGATGACGAATATCGGGACCGGTTCTTCGAAGGCAAACCGCTCCGTCTGATTCCGGAACCTGAAAATCCCCACGACCGGAAAGCAATCCGCGTCGAGGATACGGACCGGATCAAACTGGGATATCTTCCGCGGACGGTCAACGATATGCCGTACCGTCTGCTATCCGGCGGATACCGGCTCTACGCCTTCCCGCTGTCCATCGGGTCCGCGGTGACCGGACAGGAATACCGCATCTGCGTCTATATGGATATCGCACCGGAAGACACGCAGGCCCTTCCGCGAAACGATATTTAACGAGAAGAACCAAATTCTGATACAACAGCCACGGAGCTTCGCCATGATCAAGACACGAGTCCAATCCAATACCCGAAAGAACATCCGGATACCTGCCGTCATCATCGCAGGCCTCGTCATTCTGCTCGCCATAGCTTCAGCCGCCTGTCTGACGACGACGCCTGCACCCGCACCAACTCCGGCACCGGCAGCAAACACGACACCGGTCAGTGCAGAACCCGTTGTCACCGGATCGCTACAGGTCAACGGCGAACCCGGATACACCGTCTATATCGACGGCACCCGCATCGGACAGATGGAATCGCCTACCCAGACATTCACCGGCATCCAGCCAGGATACCATGACGTGACCGTCGAACAGTTCGGCGTAACGGGGTCCACACAGGTATTCATCGAACCGGAGAAAACAGCAAGTGTCAGCATAGGTCTGTCCAAAAACCAGATTCTGGTGAGAATGGCAAAGGTGCTGAACTGGACGAGATACTAGAACGGAAATTCTCCATCACTCCTCTTTTACACGAAGGTTGTCGTATAATCCAGATTCTGTGCTAGAACTGCCCATTCATCCCACAACTTTCTTTTTGATTTGGAGA
>DALTWN010000218.1 GCA_029987045.1 Methanocorpusculum sp. | reverse complement strand
ACAAGCAGAAGAACATCTCCATCGATACCGGTAACGTCACCCTTGATGAAACCACGACGATGACCGCAGACGGACCGTTCGAGTACCACCTGACCAAACTGAACCACTTAAAGTGGGCAAACGTCGATGTCGAACTCGAAACCGCAGCAGGTGTCGTTCCGTACATCTACGGCAAGAACGTCAAGGTCTGCGAGATGCAGTGGGCAATCGGTCTCGAACTGCCGTTACTGGCAAAAGACCCGATGCGGACCATGATCACCACCGATCACCCGAACGCAGGACCGTTCACCCGCTACCCGCGTGTATACGCATGGCTGATGGACAAGCAGTACCGTGACGCCCTCCTCGACTCCTTCAAGTGGGCAGAAAAGGTCCGTGCAGCAACCTGTCTCGGAGAACTCGACCGCGAAATCTCGCTCTTCGAGCTCTCACAGATGACCCGTGCCGCACCGGCAAAGGTCATGGGTATCAACAACATGTTCGGCGGTCTCAAGACCGGCATGCACGGAAATGTCGCTGTCTACGACATCAACCCGGACGACATGCCGAAGGGACTTGATCTTGAGAACAAGCTGTCCAAATGTGCATACATGTTCAAGGACGGCGTCAAGGTTGTCGAGAACGGTGTCGTTCTTGAAGCAAACCCGGTCACCAAGGAGACCTACTGGGTCGACTGCAAGGTTCCGGAGAACAAGCAGGTCCTCCATGATATCAACGAGAAGTTCCTCAAGTACTACTCGGTCAAGCTGGACAACTACGATGTCATCAACCACTATGTGCCGCACCCGCATGTAATCGAGATCGAGAGGGACTAAAGTCATGGCAACTGTAACGCTGACCTTAACGAAGGTCCCGGACCTTTATCTCGAATGCGACAGTATCACTCCGGACAAGTTTGCCGGAAAATCTGCAGAAGCGATTGCAGAACTTCCGTGTGCAGAAGGTAAGGCAAACTACAAGCTGGGCGACTGGTTCACTATTGCAGGAGCAGCAGGAGCTACTGCAGCAGAGACCACCATTGTCGTCGGCGGCAAGGGAACCGACAAGTGCAAGTACATCGGTGCATGGATGAAAGCCGGTGAAGTCATTGTCAACGGTTCTACCGATATGTTCACCGGTGCCTGGATGGAAGGCGGAAAGCTGACCATCAAGGGCGATGTCCGTTCCTTCTCTGCACTGCAGATGAAAGGCGGAGAAATGATTGTCGAAGGCCGTGCATGGAACTATCTTGCAGCCGCATACCGCGGTGACTGGAGAGGCATGCAGGGCGGAACCCTCCGTGTCAAGGGCGACGTCGGATCCGATCTGTGTACGTTCATGAACGGCGGAACCGTCATTGTCGAAGGCAATGCCGATATCCACGTCGGTACCCACGCAGAAGGCGGAACCATCATCATCAAAGGCAAGGCACACCGCCGTGTCGGCGGCCAGATGGTAAAAGGCGAAATCTACGTCTTCCACGGCTGCGATGTCATGATGCCGGGATTCAAGAAAGTCGATGAGAGAGAGATTGAAGTCGACGGCGAAAAGCACGTCTTCAATGTCTTTGTCGGCGATCTTGGTGAACGCCACTCCAAGAGCAAGGGTGAGACCATCTACGGTCACATCTACACGCTGAAAGAATAATTGCATCAGCTCGACGTATACAAGAAAGCGGCAGGGGCTTTCGATAACTCCCCTGCGCTTTTCTTTTTTTCCTCTGTTGATAGATGACATCATCCCGCATGGATCTTTTCAACACCATTAAATAGCATCTGGTACAATCTACCTTTCTATATGATTGGTAAACGATTCGTAATGGCCGGAGTGCTTGCCGTAGTACTTACCTGCTGTATCGTTGCGGCAGGATGTACCGGAACATCGTCCGTTCCTGCGACGGAAACACCGGCAAAGTCCATAGATGTCGCAGGAATCTGGGGTGGAACTGACCCTTCGGGCACGCACGGATACTTCGTCTTCTACGAGAACGGAACCGGTGCACGGTATATCGAAGCAGGTTCCGACTATCAGATCGATGCGTATGTCTGGGAAACCACCGATTCCGGATACGACCTGGTGTTCGGATCGGGCGGATTGAAGATGCGTGTACCGCTTCAGCTGGATGCGGAACAGGATGCACTGATGGACAGCAGTGGTCTTCTCCTGACGAAACAGACGAAGATTCCGGCACTGCAGTGAAC
>DALTWN010000217.1 GCA_029987045.1 Methanocorpusculum sp. | reverse complement strand
CCTGGCTTTTTTTCGACAAATATCCGATAGACCATGATATAGAACTATATTTGCGGTCTATAAATTAGTAATTGTGGGTTGAAAAAGAGAGAAAATTAGAACATCAGGCGGATATCTGTTCTAATGTGTGCGACAACTTCCCCTTTCACGAATACACGGATGATTCCTCCGGATTCGGAGACAACAATACCGACAGACGGGGTAACCTTGGTAATCGCTGCGGTTGCCAGATGTCTGCCGCCCAGTCCGCTCTGGAGAGATACATCACGTCCATCGGCATCGAGATATCTTCCGGCTGCTTCAATGATACCGTCCTTACCGATAATGAATACTCCATCAAGCTGCGAGAATTCCTTGACACTTTCCCAGTTTTCCTTCTTGGTGATATCACGCACGCTTTCCGGATGTCCTGCATAGGGATTCAATACACCCTGATGCGACCAGCGTTTCAGTTCATCGATATCTCCAATGATGAATGCCGTTCCGATTGACCGGCCTTCTCTTCCATCGTGTGCAAGTTCGAGTGCCAAAGAAAGGGTTGCATAGACGACACTCGGCTGGGCGAGGTCTGCGTATGTTTCAATGTTTAACTCGTCCTTCGTCGACTCGATATCATAGATAAGAAGTGCATTCGGGAAGACTGCAATGACTTTGCCGCATTTTATTTCGGTCATGACACGATACTGAATAACTGCATCGATGACATGGTTGTTGCAGTAATCAAGAAGTGCCATCATCGACGTATCCTGCAGAATTTCCGGATGCACATCCATGATATTGATAATCGGTGTTTTGGTGACGGTATCGTGGGATATCGGAACGAAACAGATGATAGCCAAAGCTTTTTCTTCCTGTGCCAATTCATCTGCCGCTGCAATAAGAAGGGAGTTTTTCTGTGTTGTCATGTGTATCTCTTCAGAAGATCCGGGATTTCCGACGGTCGGGTTGCTGTCGGGATTCCCAAAGCACGAAGTGCTTCGATCTTGGATGCTGCATCGCCTTCACCGCCTTCAATAATGGCTCCTGCATGCCCCATCCGTTTTTCTTTCGGTGCAGAAATGCCTGCAATGTAGGCCACAACCGGCAGATCGCATGCAGTTGCACGTTTTGCACCTTCAATTTCAAGATTTCCGCCGACTTCACCGATCAGGACGATGGATTTTGTTTTTCCGTCTTCCTGGAACGTATCAATGACATTGGAGAACGTCTGACCGATTACGGCATCTCCGCCGATACCGATGATTCCTGACTGTCCAAACCCTGCAGATGAGAGTTCGGATATGACCTGATAGGTAAGGGTTCCACTCCGGGAAATGACACCGATATCACCTTTTTTGCAGAGGTTTGCCGGAATAATGCCCAGCTTGCATTCTCCAGGAATCATCATACCGGGACAATTCGGACCGATTACCTTTGAACCGCATTTCTCTGCATAGGAAATGGCTTTCATGACATCATGAACTGGAATATGTTCGGTAATGGTCACAATGGTCGGAATGCCCGCATCAGCTGCTTCCATGATGGAATCTCCGCAGACACTGCCCGGAACGAAGATGACGGTGGCGCCGATATCCTGTTTTTCGCAGGCTTCCTGGACGGAGTTATAGACCGGAACGTTATAGACGTCCTGGCCGCCTTTTCCGGGGGTAACCCCGGCAACAACTCCACGGCTTCCGACCGAGCGTGCATATTCGTTCATCAGATTGATGTGGAACCGGCCCTGTGATCCGGTCGCTCCCTGTACCAGAATGCCGGTATTCTTGTCAGCGTAAATCATGTGCATGCCTCCACTGCGGCACGAATGGCTTCGTCCATGGTCTTGAGCATGGTGTAGTTATGTTCCGCAAGCAGTCTTGCTCCTTCTGCCTCGTTGGTTCCGGCGATGCGGACAATGATTTTCTGAGGAACTGCTGCAGTGATGATGCCGTTTGCGACTTCATCGCACCGGGTAATCCCGCCAAGGAGATTGACAACAATGACCTTGACACCCGGCATGGATGCAACAAGTTTAACTGCATGACATACACGAGTTGCATCTGCACCGCCTCCGACATCCAGGAAGTTTGCAGCCTTGCCATTATAATGGGCAATGATGTCGAGCGTCGCCATGGTAAGGCCGGCACCGTTACCGATGACACCGATTTCTCCGTTCAGTTCGACATAGGAGAATCCATGGAGTTCTGCTTCCTTTTCG
>DALTWN010000216.1 GCA_029987045.1 Methanocorpusculum sp. | reverse complement strand
TTCTCGAATCATACTACGATGATCGATTTCCTTCTGGTAGGTGTTCCGCTCAAGAAACAGATGTACTTCGTTGCGGGTGAACATCTGTTCCGGAACAAGTTCCTCAGACGCTTCACGCTCTGTATCGACGGTCTGATCATCCGCAAGAAGGGAGCGCCGGCGGATGACATGATCAGAGGCATGAAAGAGGTCATCCAGTGCGGCGGAAATGTCTGGATGAGTCCGGAAGGTACCCGGTCCATCAACGGGGAATCCGCATTCATTTCGCCGGCGACCGGAAAACTCGTCCGTGAATGTGCGGAACTCGGCGCAGGTCTTGTCACCTACCGTATCCACGGCGGATACCTGCAGTCGCCGCGGTGGGCGAAGCATTCCCGCAAGGGAAAGATGTGGGGAGAGTTCGTCCACGAATATATGCCGGAAGAACTCCTGGCGATGGATATGGATGAACTGAACCGCCATATCAACGAGGATCTCTACGTCAATACCTTCGACGACCAGAAGAAGAATCCGGAACCCTATATCGGTCAGGATCTTGCGGAGAATCTGGAGACGACCCTCTATGTCTGTCCGAAATGCCACCGTATCGGCAAACTTTCCAGCAAAGGCGACATTCTTTCCTGTGAATGCGGATACAAGGTCAGGTTCACGGAACATGCACTGTTCGAAGGAGTCGACGGCGGCGAGGTCATCATCGACAACATCGCGACCTGGGACCACTGGCAGCGTGATTATCTGAAGAGCAGACTGCCGGAGTTCATGGCGTATCCGCTCGACAGACCGGTCGATTCCGATGACCGTCAGATCCTGAACAGGATCGGGGCACTCAAGAGCGTCGACTGTGTCGGTCACGGAACCTTTGCCATCTACAAGGACCGGTTCGAGTTCCAGTCACCGGAACAGACATTCGTCTTCCCCTTCACGGAAATCGCCGGGTTCGCCTTCTCCCTGCAGATGAAGATTCTCTTCTCGCTGAAGGACGGAACCTATTACGAGGTCAATTCCGAGTATCCGCGGTCGGCATTCAAATACATGGTACTGTACCGGTATCTGATCGGAAAAGAGTATTACTGATATGCTGATCGGAATTACAGGAACACCGGGTACCGGAAAGAGTTCGGTCGCCGAAGAACTGCGCAGACGCGGGATTGCGGTTCTTGATCTCAAGACCACCGTCGAGCCGTACATCGTGGGCGTCGAAGATGATTCTTCCGTCGTCGATACCGAGGTCTGGGCGAAGGCGATGGCAGAGTCCGGTCTCGACGGTTATGTCGAAGGATCGCTTGCCCATTATCTTCCCTGCGACAAACTGATTATTCTGCGGTGCCGCCCGGATGTACTTCTGGAACGGCTGCTGCCGCGGGGATACAGTGAAGACAAGGTCAACGAGAATGTCGATGCGGAAGCGCTCGATGTCATTCTCATCGAAGCGGTGGAACTGTCCGATCCCGAAAAGATATTTGAGATAGACACGACAAATACAGATATACACAAGACAGCCGATCTGATCCAGGCGTTCGCCGAAGACAAACTGCCTGCGGCGTTCGGATCCATCGACTGGTCGGAATACGTGATGTCCCTATGAGTATTGAATCGATGCGTCCGAAAATCCAGTGTATCCTGACGCCTACCGCCAGGTTCTTTTCGCATTTTCCGATAACCCCGAACGGATGGACGATCATCTCCCTGCTTTGTGCATTCGGTGCGGGAGTGGCGTTCGCATTCGGGTTGCCGCTGCTTGGCGTCATTCTGGTGGTCTTCAATGCTCTCTTCGATGTCCTTGACGGCGCTCTGTCCCGGTATCTGGGTATCGCAAGTCCGCTCGGCGATTATCTCGATCATGTGTTCGACCGGTATGCGGATACCGCCATCGTCGTCGGTATCCTGATCAACGGAATCATCGGTCAGAACGCATGGACCTGTGTCGTGCCGGCATGGGTGATTGGTATCTTCGCGATTACTGGTGTCCTGCTTTCATCGTATATGGGAACCCAGGCACAGGCCGTCGGCATGAAACGCAACTACGGCGGTATTCTCGGCAGAGCCGACCGTCTGATCCTGCTCATCGTGCTCGGTATCGCGGAGTTCATCTATCCGAACCCGGTGTTCCTCGGTCTTTCCTTCCTCGGATGGCTGCTGGTCATCTACGGTGTGCTCGGCCATATCACGGCAATCCAGCGGTTCGTGATGGGTGTCCGCGAACTCTCCGGAAAATCGAAGAAGAA
>DALTWN010000215.1 GCA_029987045.1 Methanocorpusculum sp. | reverse complement strand
GGCGAGCGATTCCTCGAATCTGACGAACATCTTCTTCACAGCGGCGGCGAGCGCCTTGTAGTAGAGCGGATGCGGTTCCTGCTTCCGGTTCTTCGTGTACGTCATCAGGATATCGGCGATCTTTTCTTCAGTGTAACAGAAATCTTCTCGGTTTTCAAAAGGAATCTTATTGCGCTCCATGACGATCACCCGAAATTCGGATCGCGGCAGTCCAGCGTACTGTTCGCTTCACCCCAGACCTCGGCCCATCCCTTCTTCCGCGGGATTTCAACGTACTGCTGCGGAACCAGGTACGGTCTGCAGTATTCGACGTCACGCACAGGACACCGGGTCTCGCACGGCATCCTGCGTCTGTTGTCCTGTCTGCGGTTCTGCTGCGGCCGGGCATTCTGGCCGTCCATATAGATATTGATGTTACTCATACTATCATTCTGAGATTCGAGAGCTCCCGCTCTCCATAATGGTCACCTGGCTGTCTATTTCCTGCAGCGGAGCAGGTTGGTCCGGATCACGGACGAATGGCGGGCCGGAGTTTCTCGGGTGTCCCGTCAGCGATTACTGGTTTCGGCAGGGAAGATATAAATATTTTGTAAGTATATAAACTAATTGTAATTTGTTGCTTAAAATCAATATTATGTTAACAAATTTGTTAACAAAATAGACAACAAACGGTGAAGGAAAACCCACTATCATGATGAAGGAAAAAGCAACGGAAACCGTGGCGATGCGGTTCACTCCGACCGAACTGAAGAATATTGCCGATTATGTCGAAACCCACGGCGGCGGCAAAGTGACCGACTGGATGCGGACACTCATCCGGCAGACCGTGAACGGAATAGAACTCGGAACGACGGCAGTTTCCCGGCCGCTGACCGTCATCGACCAGATACTGCAGAACGAAGAGGCAGCAGACCTCATCTATCAGATCGTCGCCGAAAAACTCCGGCTGCCGGATCTGCGAGCGGAACTTGCCGCGTTCTCCCGGCGTGCACCTGCTGCATCCCTCGAAGATCTCGACGCCGACCTGCGTGCGACCGCCGCACGCATGGCTGCAGTTCCGCAGGACCCGGTCGACCCTGCCGAGATCATCGTTCACGGCGAGATCCATGTGGATCTGGAGTGGAACCGCGAATGGAAGCTTCCGGAATTCCTTGCACTAAGCGATGAAGAACGGCAGAAGCATGAGTTCTATCTGATGGTGCTCATCAACGGCAAGGAACGGATTCCCTATTACTTCTGGCACGTGCATGACGATTTCACCGCATACCTCAGCAAGCACAACTTAGGGGGGCATGAAATCGTCATCTATGGAGCGGAGTACAGCATTCTCAATAGATCGCACGGCAATATCGACGATCTGAGAATCCGCCTGGTCGAGATTGTCCGGTATGCCGCCCGCGACAGCAATATCGGCAGATACGAGATGCCGATGAAGGATGTTCTGCTGCGGAACTATTTCGTCCAGAATTCTGGAATAGTTCCGCCGGGACTTCCGTGCGAATTCACCTTCAGCTGGGTTTCCGACACGGTCAATGCAGGCAAGGCCGATTACGCGACGAAGGATGCGGCAGTCGAGGCGATGCAGAACCGGATGGACGGAACCTATCGGCCGGTGGTCGAATGCCGCTGGCATTACACCGACGAAGAACGCGAGAAACGGAATCTTTCGACGAAGGTTTCGTTCGATGAACAGGCAGTGCCGAAACAGATGCGCAGGTATCTGGCGTACTGATATATACGATGAGGGAGAAAAGACTCAGTATGAGCGACAGAAAAGATCCGCAGAGAATGAAGGGAGAACGCACCGCACCGCCACGGAATCTCGGGCCGCAGCAGGACCGGTACAATCATCCGCCGCAGCAGGGCAAGCAGAAGAGATAAGGACTTATCAAAAGCAGAAGATTGAACTGTGAGGAATGAACCAACACATCCAAAGTTGATTACTGATATTGCACTATTCTAAAACTCTTTAATATTCTAACATCCAACATTTCTGTATGGCAAAACCATTCGTCAAATGGGCTGGCGGGAAGTCGCAGTTAATTCCGCAAATTATGGCTCGGATGCCTACTGGATGTACTCGTTATGTAGAACCGTTTATAGGGGGGGGAGCAGTCCTATTCTCAATAGCAGAAAGATTTGACGAGGTTTATATTTCTGATACCAATGCGCAGCTCATAGGAGTCTATATGGACGTCCGTGATCATGTAGATGAACTTATTTCTTCTCTCAATGACATGCA
>DALTWN010000214.1 GCA_029987045.1 Methanocorpusculum sp. | reverse complement strand
TGCTGCCGGAGCTGACGGGATAGAGCGGATACCGTGCCATTCTCATTAAATGCTTGTACAACCAATAGATACGAAATGACTAAGGTAGCAGCATTCGGCATGGGGCGTGTCGGCGGGGAAGCGGCATATCTATCTGCCGTAACCGGATTCGCCGACGAACTTGTCCTCTACGATATCAATACGGAACTGCTGGGGGCACAGAAACTCGATATATTGCACGGTATGGACCTGCCCGTATCCACCGATTACCACGATATGAAGGATGCGGACTACTGTATCTTCACCGCCGGATTCTCCCGGTCTCCCGACGTGAAGACGCGGGCCGACCTCTTCGACAAGAACCTGCCGATTGCACGGGAAGCGGCGGCGAAACTCGCGGGATTCGAAGGAAAACTCATCGTACTGACCAATCCGATGGACGTGTTCACCTGGTACTTCGCAAAACATGCGGGTCTGGACGAAGACCAGGTCGTGGGATTCGGCGGACTGCTGGACAGCCGGCGGTTCACGCTCGCTCTGCATACCATGGGAATACAGGAACAGGGAATGGTCATCGGCGAACACGGCGAAAACCAGGTGCCGCTCTTCTCGAGACTGCCGATGGAGGTGCCGGAATCCGTCAGGGAAGAAGTTCTCTTAGGTCTTCGCGGGTCGTCGATGCCGGTCATCAAGGGAAAAGGCGGTACCGTATTCGGACCGGCCTATCATATCGAGCATATGCTGGAAGATATCGAGCACGGCCGTGAAATCGTCTGTTCGCTGCCGGCGAACGGTGCGTACGGCATCGACGGCTGTTCCATCGGCATGCCGGCGAAGGTCACGAAGAACGGTGCAAAGATCAACGAATCGCTCAAGCTCGATACCTGGGAACAGGCGAAATTCACGGCGGCGGCCGAGTTCCTGACCGGACTCTGCCGGAGAGTCTGAATGGACATCAGCGTCAACCAGGCAGAATACGCGAATACGCCGGCAGGTCCGGTCGTCCATATCTACGGGCGGGAACTCGACGGAACCCTGCATGACGTGACGGTGACAGGATTTCGGCCGTACTTCTGGGTACGGGAAAGCGAAGCTGCGAGAACGCCGCCGGAGAATGTAAAAGTTTCCGACGAGAAATCGTTCTCGATAAAAGGCGAACCGGTCAGGAAACTCTATACCGCAAAACCCACCGATGTCAGGACCGTGCGGGAAAACTATCATCATTTCGAGGCGGATATCCCGTTCGCCTCCCGGTTCCTGATCGATACGGGAATCACCGGCGGTATGTCGGCGCCGGCCGATGTCTGCGATTACCATGACGTCAAGCCTGCCGTCGTCGCATCGAAAAGCAGGGTATGTACCTGCGATATCGAATGCGAAGTGAGAGACGGATTGTCGGAAGCGAACCGGGACCGGATCACCGCGATCACCTGCCACGACTCGTTCACCGACAAATATGTCACGTTCTTATTGCAGGGAATTACGTCTTTGCCGTCTTCCTGTGACCAGTTGGAAAACGGCTGTTTCGATTCTGCAGTCCATACCATCACTATCCATAAGACCGAACGCGATCTCATGAAGGCGTTCATCGGGTATCTGAAGGAGACCGATCCCGACATTTTAACCGGGTGGAATTTTACGGCGTTCGATGCGCCGTATATCTTCGGACGGGCGAACGTCCTCGGGATTCCGCTGGACGAATTCGCACGGTTGCCGGGCGCAACGGAACGTGAAGCCGTCCGCGGACGGGTGCTGTTCGACCTGCTTGCGGCGTACAAGAAGATGCAGGGGTCGCAGAAGGAATCGTATCGGCTGGACGCCGTCGCAGAGGACGAACTGGGCGAACACAAGGTCTATCATGAAGAATCGTTCAACGATCTCTGGAACCATTTTCCCAAAAAATTCGTCGAATACAATTTCAAGGATGTGGAACTCTGCGTCAAGCTCAACCAGAAGCTGAAGATCGTCGAATTCTTCCAGGAAGTCGCCCGGTACGTAGGCTGTCCCCTCGACAAGACCATGAACTCCTCGAACGTCGTCGACACGTTCGTGCTGCGGAAAGCGCACGGGAAATTCGTGCTGCCGTCGAAAGGAAACAAGGAAAGCAAAGAGTTCGAGGGAGCTACCGTTCTGTCTCCATCCAAAGGAGTCTGCGAGAACGTCATCGTTCTTGATCTGAAATCGCTGTATCCGATGGCGATGATGACGCTGAACGCGTCGCAGGAGACCAAATCGCCCGACGGCGAGATCCATGCGCCGAACG
>DALTWN010000213.1 GCA_029987045.1 Methanocorpusculum sp. | reverse complement strand
GTGTGCGTACCGTTTTCTCTGACTTCCTTGAACTGTTCGGTGTCAGGAACACCAAGCACTGCTCCGTTGCGGATGTAGATTTCGTTGAGTGCAGCCGGACCGAGCAATGTGGAGTTTTCTTCCGGTTCTTCCACGGTGATCTCGACCTGGCGGCCGCAGAGTTCTCCTTTCCATGCTGGGAATGCACACGGGGATGCATCCTTTGCGTGAGCTGCGGCACAGGCGATGATTTCCGGAACGGCACGGCGGCCTTCGATGGTCTCCGGTTCTTCCTTGAGTCCGATGCCGCGGGAAATCTCGAGATCGGAGTATACTGGAGGGTAGAGCTGTGCGAAGGAGAGTTTTCTGACATCTTCAGCCTGGGTCAGGACCATAGCGAGACGCTCGACACCCATCCCGAGGTTCATGACCGGTACGCCGACACCGTATTCGGCGAGGGCTGCCGGTGAATAGATACCGAAGGTTGCGACTTCGACCCATCCGTGTACCGGGTGTTTACCGTAGACTTCCGTCTGGGTTCCCGGCATATAGTATTTGGAGCGTTTGTCATCCGGTCTGAACTGGAATTCGGTGAATCCGAAGGCGGAAAGAAGACCTGCAGCGACTGCTTTTCCTTCTTCGACGGTTACGTCATCTCCTGCGACGATACAGGATGCAGAGTGATAGGTACGCAGATGGGTTGCATCTTCTTCCTGTTCACGGCGGAAACAGCGGTCGACGGAGAACATTCTGATCGGCAGCGGGCGTTTATCCCACATCTGTGCAAGGGAGAGGAACCATCCGCTGGTGGTGTGGGAACGCAGGGTCGTACGTGAGGATTCCGGAGCAAGTTCCTTGAATTCCGGGAACACCGCATCGAGGACATGGACGACGATACCGTCATCGGTATTGAGGGCGACCGCCATTTCATGTGCAAGATCATCACCGTCGAACTTTCCTTTCTTATAGCGGTGCAGACATTTCATCAGTTTTTCGTCTGCTCCTTCTTCCAGGGGTTTTCCGATGATTTCAGCAATCTTATCGAGACGTTCCTTCGAGATACCGACATTCGGGCGCGGAAGTCCGCCGACATAGAATACACGGTCAAGGACTGCTGCAGCTTCCGGACCGAACTGACGGTAGATATCGGATTCATCGATGAATACCGGTACCATGGCTTCATCGAATCCCATGGACAGATATGCTGCTCTCAGACGGGCGATCGTGTCGAAGATCGGGTGGACTTTCGCTCTGCGGTAGGTATAACGTGGATAGATGTTTGCCGATGCCGGCGGCGTGATTACCGACGGGCCGGCATGCCAGGCGCCTTCAAAATCGGTTTTGCGGCGTTCCTTGAATTCCTCTATGTCAAATTTCATGTGTATCTCCTCGAAATTTCGAAGCTGTTCCGGCTATTTGCATCCACAGCCGGAATATGCATGTTATGATATTCTTATTCGTTCGTATTTAAGATAGATGTATCTATTCACGCGTACGGTATTTTGCGGGAAATTTGCTTGTTTTACGCGGTTTCAGGTTCGTTTATAGACGACGACACGGCTCGGTTCGTTTTCATCCATGAACCGGTATCCAGATGCGGATGCCACTTCTTCGGCGAATTTTCTGATTTCATCCATGGTGGGGACTGCATCTTCGCTCAGGCGCTGACGGCTAAAGCCAAGGTACATGTACCCTTTGATTTCGACGAACAGCGGATGTGCATCTTTGATGAGGTTCCCAAGAGCATACGCGTCTTCTGGAGTATCGTTCAGTCCCCTGACAAGTGTCGTACGCACGGCGGTACGGACTCCCTCCCGCTCTTTTTCTTCCAGGAGAGACAAGGATTCAAGGATGTTGTTCCACATCGTTTCCGGATTTCCCATCGGGCGGCAGATACGGTTGTATTCTTCGGGATTTCCTGCATCAAGCGAGAGGTAGAGCTGTGTCGGATGGATTTTCCGGATCATTGCCGGATTGGTTCCATTCGAAACAACAAACACTGAATTCGGTCCCTGTTTCAGAAGAGCAATGAGTTCCGGCAGTCTGGAATAGAGGGTCGGTTCTCCGGAAAGCGAGATTGCATACTGTGTGGGATGCGTTGTCGCTTCTTCCCAGAATGCCTGGTCCGAGAATGGTTTGTCACCGGACAATCCTTTCCGCTGGAGTGCCGGAATAGCGGCGACGATTTCTTCCGGAAGTGGTTCTGTCTCGGTTTCCAGTTCATGTTCCATGGATCGCCAGCAGAACAGGCAACGCTGGTTGCACCTGAGTGTCGGCGTCA
>DALTWN010000024.1 GCA_029987045.1 Methanocorpusculum sp. | reverse complement strand
TACAGACAGATTTTTGAAAGCTGACTTTTCCGCATGACCGGTTCATACCCTGCTGCACGTGCTGCAATCGAGATGAGTGCTGTGCAGGCTGAGTCTGCCGGTGTTTCCGTGGCGGCCATGTTTACGATTTCTGTGATGCATGTCATAGTTGTTCTGAATACTAACTCAGAATATGAGTATTTAAACCCCCTACCATGTGCCGTGGAAGTGCCCATGTATTTGGGATGTTTTAAAAAAATTAAATTGATAAAAACGGATTGATTTCAAAAATAAGGTTTATTTGAGGTTATTTTGCACTTCCACGGCACTTCCACGGACACTGCTCTTTCTGGGAATATTATGGTGTTTGCGAATTTTTGATGGTCCATGTGTCAGCCGTCTGTCTGACAAAAAACCCTTCGCTCGTCATCGCTTCGAGGATTTTTCTTACCTGCGGTTCCGGAAGCGCGAATTTTTCGGCAAGTTCTTGTGTCGTTGCTGTTTTGACGGTCAGCAGGTGTTTCAGGATGGCTCCGCGTGTCTGTCGTGTCGATCCGGAAAATGCCGGCTGTTTTACGTACTGGGTGCTTTTCCGATTTGGATTGCCGGTTACCGGTTTCATTGCCGATCCGAGATCCATCAGTGCCCAGTACCATTCACGGGCACGTGATTGCGGAAGAGCTGCTGCAACCAGCGGTTTCAGCTCGGTATCGTCGATGCTCTCTCGGTCGCGGAAGAAACAGTGGATAAAAATCCGTCTGATATTGGTTTCAATGAAGACGACTGGGCGATTGAAGGCGAATGCCGCAATCGAACAGGAGGTGGCAGGCCCTATTCCCGGCAGTTTCACCAGGATGTCCGGGTTGTCGGGAAATACACCGTTGTACTCGTCCCTGATGATCCTGCAGAGTTTCTGAAGCGATAATGCCCGCCGGTTGTATCCCATGCCCTGCCACGCGGAAAGGACATCCGCTTCCGCGGCAGATGCAAGGGTATCCAGTGTCGGGAATTTCCGGATGAACTGCGGATAGATGGTTTCTACCCGGGGAACCTGTGTCTGCTGGAGCATTACTTCTGAGACGGTGATCAGGTACGGATCGGTGGTATGGCGCCATACCATCTCATGTCTGCCGTTTTTCGTATAAAATGCGAAGACGAACTGCTGGAACTCTTTGATGATTTCAGGAGCGACGTTCCCGTTGTTTACAGCAGCAGAGTAGTTTGGAAAGTGCAGATCGGACACGGTCAGCTGTCCGAATCGTCGGCAACGATCTTGTTGATGATTATTTCTGCGATATCTGCACTGTACTCGGCTATCCGGTGGATGCTCTGTACGATCTGTGTGGTGGCGACGGCTTCATCCGCTTTCATTGCCGTTGTCGATTCCGTGACCGAATGGAACAGCGATTCCAGGTTGTCGGTTTCGGCAATGATACGGTTCGCTCCGGGAATGCTGCCATTGAAGATTTCCTGAACGACTTTATTGAAGATGGCAATCGACTGTTCTCCAGCCCGTGTCAGTTTCGAGATAAGATTGCGGTCGACATTGTTGTCGATGAGGACAAGCACCGACTCTGCAATCATGACCGCATGATCTCCGACACGTTCTATGATACGCGATGTCTGATAATAGGTCGATGCTTCCCGCGGGGTAATCTCCATCTTGAGCGCAAGCGATGGATTCTCCGTGATCAGCGAGAACTGCCGGTGTATCAGCCAGTTCAGACGATCGACATCGGTATCGCGTGATGCTACATCTTCAGCGAGTTCGCGTTTACCCTGTTCGAGTGCAAACAGTGCATCTTCATGCATCGCCTTGACAATCACATACATTCTGCGGATTGTGGTCGTGAACGGCATTTCCGTCGGATTGAGAATGTCCTTGAGCGTAATGACATTATCCGCTTCGTCGGCTACTTCCTGACCGATGGTCATCTGGGTGAACTGTCTGACCACCTGACGCACCTTGGGCGGAATCCTTCCCGGAGATGTTATTTTGATGATGGTAAATCCGCTGATATATGCTCCGATAAGCGAACGCAGCAGGGTTTCCGGATCGGGATAGTTTTTCAAGGCGAACTCCTTGATCTTGGCGGTGCTGTCGTAGTGGATATTGGGAGTAATGAGCAGGGTTCCGTCTGCTCGTGAGACAACACCTATCGGATCGTTTTTCTTGATGCCAAGGTCACGTACCCAGTTCTTTGGCAGAGAAAGAACATAGGATGAGCCGCCGGTCATCTGAATCTTTCGGATATCCATACTATGTATAGATATTGGCAGGATACATATAAAAACTATAGAGATTTTCGGAAAAAGTATTGTGGTCTTCCGGATTTCTGCCCGTCAAGCACCCGATTCCGGCTTTGCCTCGGCGTGGACGGGGTGTTTTTTCGTTTCCCGGTACCACTTGATGCACATGATGATGGAGTTTGCAACGTAGATAATCCACAGCATCAGGACGGCGCCGTTTTCTCCGCTGGTGAGGAAACTCCTGACCCACAGCAGGGTACCCAGTACATTGACGACGATCCAGACCACCCACTGTTCGGAGTATCGCATGACGGCAAGAAACATGGCGACCGCCATCGTCACAGTCGTGAAACTGTCGATGAACGGTAGCGGATCATTGGTAATCTGCATGAGCAGTCCGAGAAGGAGCGAGGCTGCAATCACACCCAGGATGGTCAGGATGCGGGTCCGGTTCCTCATCTGTCGTTTATGTACTTCGTGTGTTTCTTTGTTCATGTGCTTTATCCAGAGATACAGCCCGACGAACTCCATGGGCAGAATAAAGAGGAGTTCGAAGAAGAATGACAGATAGTATGCCGCACGGAACGTGATGAGGACATATGTGAATGCATAGACGGCACCAAAGAGGTAACAGGACGGTTTGCCTTTTCCGGTAAGTACTGCGGATATGATTCCCGAGACAGCGGATACGATGCCCAGTGCTGTATCACCGGTAATGATGGAAACGACGGCGATGGCGAAAAGGGAGAAGATGAGCCATGCAAGCTCCACTTTTTTCCATCCAGCCAGCTCATGAAAAATGAATTCACGGAGTTTGCGTATGCCGGTCTGAATCGTTGCCATCTGTTACGGTGCTGAAAAAAAGTTGGTGGATTAGAAGCTGATTTCACCCGTATAGACGGTTTCTGCAGGTCCGGTCATGACCGGGGTCTTTCCGCTGACGGTGATATCGAGCGGCCCGCCGACAGTGGCGACATGAATGATGCTGCCGGAAACCAGTTTCTTTGCGGATGCGGCAAGAGCCGATGCGGTTGCTCCGGTGCCGCAGGACAGTGTTTCTCCTTCGACCCCGCGTTCGTAGGTGCGGATGGTGATTTCATCGGTACCGGTAATCTGTACGAAGTTGACGTTGGTACCTTCCGGATACACCGGATTGTTTCTGATCTTCGGTGCAATGGTATCGATATCCACGTCATCGACGTTTTCGACGAATACGACTGCATGCGGGACACCGGTATTTACGGAGGAGACGCAAAGATCTGCTATTTTTTCATCGTTGCCGAAAACCGCTTTGCCCATATCGATGGAGACCATATAGTCGCCATCACTGTCATAATCCCCGCGAACGGAAAGAACGCCGGCTTTCGTCTGGACCTTGAATGCTTTTGTCTTGGCGTATTCCTTATCGACTGCATATTTCGCAAGACATCTGATACCGTTTCCGCACATTGCTGCTTCACTGCCGTCCGGCTGGAACAGCTGCATTCTGACAGCTGCACCGTCGGTTTCCGGTTTCGAGATGAACAGAATGCCGTCGGCACCGATACCGAACTTGCGGTCGCAATATGCCTTGGCGAATTCGGGTTTCATTTCCTGCGGGATAACGACTGCATTCATTTCATCGATAATGACAAAGTCATTGCCGTTTCCATGCATTTTGGTGAAGGATATGGACATGATACACTACTATTTGTCGCGAATCTACATAAAGGAACAAGTTTGGAAAAAAAGATTATGCGTGGAGAATCTTGAGTGCTTCTTCAAGACTCTTGTTTTCAACGGTTATTGCGTAGATTGCATTGCAGAATTTGACTGCTTCTGCAAGCTGTTTCTGGTGAATGTTTCTGCCGGTTGCATTTCCGGAAGCTCCGCCGACGTGAATCTGATTATAGAGTTCTTCCAGGAATTTTTCTTCGGAGGTGGTTGACCCGCCGGCACAGACCAGCTTGGTTCTGCCTGCAGCCTTGACTGCTTCCTGCAGAAGTGCTGCATCGGATTTTCCATCCTTCTTCGGTGCATTGACTTTGACGAAATCGGATCCAAGACATGCGGCACATCCTGCAGCGCCGGCGATAAGGTGCGGGTCCTTCTCGTCCTTGACTGCCTTTCCGCGCGGGTAGATCCAGAGGACGGTTACCATTCCGTGGAAGTGTGCGTCATTGATGAGTTCTGCAGCTTCGGTCAGCATTTCGGCTTCGTTTTCACTGCCGAGGTAGATGGTGTAACCGATTGCCGGAACCTTGAGGTTGTACTCTTCAGCGATTTCTGCAACCTGTGCGACAGACCAGAGCTGGCGTGAGGTCGGGTCCTTCTGTGATACTCCTACCAGGTGTGTCTTGGAGTTCATCTTCACCAGATAGGTGATATCGGAGTAATCCATTGCATAGCGGTTCAACAGACCGAGCTGGACTGCAAGAACGCCCACTTTTCCTTGTGATGCAATCTTGAACAGATGTTCCGGGTCGTTGTCATCTGCCGGGATATCTGCCCCGCAGAAATCATCGTTCAGATGTTCCATTTTCTGGTCTCCGGCAAAGAGCATCAGTCTGCCGGAACCTTTTGTTACCAGATTGTAGTTTTCGATGTACTTCTCACGCATATCTGCCGGTACATCCAGCGGTACTTTCACGTCAGTCATAAATATGTTATTTATCTGTTTTATCTGTTAAATAGATTGTCAATCTCTGAAAACCGGGTCCGGAATGGTCAATGAGAGAAAAAAGATGGGGATATTTCAGTTATTCTGCAGTATTATTCTGATTTTGCGTGTCGGTGTAGAGGGCTGCGACGGCTTCTTCCACCTGTTTCCGGTCGATAGCGGTGTCGAATATGGTATAGCGGTCTGGTCGGATGGTGTGAGCAGTCATGACCGCGTCAACGACCTGTTCATCGGTCAGCCCGATCTGTTTTGGTGTTATCGGAGCACCGACGGTTTCCAGGGAATTCTTGATTTTCTGCCAGTTTCCGCCGTGCAGGTACATACTGATGATGGTGCCGATACCGCAGGCTTCTCCATGGAGGACTTTTCCGGGAGCTGTCTGTTCGAGGATATGAGCGAATTTGTGTTCACTGCCGGATGCCGGGCGTGATGATCCTGCAATACTCATGGCGACTCCCGAAGCGAACAATGCCTTCATGAGGATCCATGCGGCTTTTTCATCGAATGCATGGATATTATCTGCATTTTCGACCAGCAGTTCTGCAGAAATCATGGACAGTGTCAGTGCATATTCACTGATTTTTTCTCCTTTTTCCTTGTTTGCGAGTTCCCAGTCGAGGACCGCCGTATAGTTCGCGACAATATCTGCAAATCCGGATGCCGTCAGCCGGTGCGGTGAATCCGCAAGAATCTCCGTATCCCCGATGATGGCAATCGGCGGATGCGCAGCGACACTGATACTGCCGGTTTCCGTATGGATGGATGCACGGGAGGAAGTAATGCCGTCATGCGATGCCGTGGTCGGGACACTGATGAACTGGATATCGATATTGTATGAGACAATCTTTGCGATATCGATGACACGGCCGCCGCCGACGGCAATAAGGAGCACTGATCCGAGTGCTTTTGCATAGTTCGCAACTCGGGTTACTTCTTCGTAGGTGATGTCGCCGGCAATCAGGGACGACGCATCGTATCCTGCTTCGGTGAGAAGGGTAAGGACCTTGACTCCGGTCGTCTGCATGGTGGTTTTTCCGGAGATGACCAGAATCGGACCCTGCAGACAGAGTTCGGAAACGACCGCCGGAATCTGTGTAATCACTCCATGTCCGACGACCACATCACGCGGAAGCTGGATCCACCGTGATTTATCAAAATTTTTATTCTTTAAAATCTCATATTCCTTATCACTCATATTGATACCATGGCCAATGATTTTTTTACTTGGGTTGCCGGATTGGAAAGTTCTGGATATACCATTCCAATGACGATAATATATGCATTATTAGTAATCCTAGGATTGTATATACTTTATCGTTGGATTAAACATGAGAAACTTCCGATAAACACTGCGTTTGTCCTGTCATCAACGCTTTACGTCATATTGGGCGGTCTGCTCCATGTCGTGGACGATATGACGGTGAACGGAGCGAATCTCATTGATTATCCCTGGCGTCTGTGCTTCACCACTCCGCTCGTCTATATTCTCGTCATGGTTTTCGGCCTGCTTGTCCTGTTCGTAACCCATACATTGGAGAAAAAGAAGATTATCCTGACGTATGTCAAACCGTTTGCCGCGGTGGGCGTGATATCCTGTCTGGCGGTTCTTGGTATCCTTGTCTGGTATGGTGTTAGCTATACGACATTCGATGTGGCTATCATTGGGATTGTCGTAGGAATTGCAGTGGCAGCGACTGCGGCATTGTGGGCCATCCTGCGGTTTGTCTGTCGCTGGAAATATGTCTCTCACCCGCTGTATATCGCGTTGATGTTCTGCCAGTATCTTGATTCGTCGGCAACCGGATTCGCGCTTGAACTGCACCCGGTTCCTTACTATGAACAGCATGTGTTGGGAGACTGGCTCATTGGGCTGACCGGTACCGGATACAGTATGTTCCTGCTCAAGACCCTTGTTCTGGTTGTGGGTATCTGGGTTCTTGAACGGTTCAAAAAAGAACCGGGATTCCAGATTCCCTGGCATCTGATCATTCTCGTTATGATGATTGTCGGTCTTGGTCCGGGTATCCGCGATTTGTTCAGAATGGTCCTGTGGATCTGAGAAAAACCCCCTCTTTTTCCAAATAGATAGCTACTAATTGATATACCGCCAATACTGTTTACGCTCTATGGCTGATATCGCAGATTATTTCCCGTATACCGCTTATCGCCCGAATCAGAAGGAGATGCTCGAATCCGTTGCAGCTGTCGCGGAGAAGAACGGCGTCCTGATGATTGATGCACCGACAGGAAGCGGGAAATCCTCGGTGGTATCTGCACTTCTTGCGAAAGCCGACGGCCGTAAGATCATCATCGCGGTCCGTACGGTATCCCAGCTTGAAATTTTTACGCGTGAACTTGATATGATCCGGCGTAGGAAACGGCCGAATCTGAAGTTCACCTATCTCATCGGAAAGGGAAAGATGTGCCCCCTTGGCGGATATGGCGATATCTACCGGAAATGTGAGTCGGTCAAGTCGTTCACCTCCTCTCTTCTTCTGCAGCGTGCCGAGCGCGGGTCATATTCCCCTGCTGCGGACAAGGTTATCCAGGATCAGATCCGGCGGCAGGAAAAGGATCATCCGGTCATCTGTCCGTATTATGTCTATAGCAAGACCTTTGTCGCCGGAGAGGAAGGAGGACGCCGTATGGTCCCTTCGCAGGAGATGAAGAAGAAAGCGGATATGGCACAGAAACAGGTGGTACACCCTTCCGAACTCATGCAGTTTGCCGGGAATGTCTGTCCGTATGATATGATGCTCAATGCGGCAAAAGGTGCGGATGTTGTCATCTGCAATTATCATCATCTGTTCAATGATGATATCCGCGAACAGCTGTATGTCAATCTCGGCTGTGAAGAGGACAAGGTCATTCTTCTCCTCGATGAAGCACATAATCTTGGTGATGTGATTCAGAGCATCGAAAGCATTCGTATCCGTGAAACCGATGTAGAAGCGGCAGCGATTGAACTGACGTCGCTTCGCAATAAGGTCCGGGGAACGGACGCCATCCGTCATGTCCTGCCGCGAATCGCCCAGTTCATTGACGGTCTTCGCCGGTCAACGGAGGTCGAGGACTGGTTCGACCCGCAGATATTCAACAATATTCTGATTAAAGGGTCGCTCTATGAGAAACCGGAAGCACTGCTGGAGGATATCATTACTGTCAAGGAAGAGGTACGCCAGCTCTCGATTGAAAACGGTGATTTCAAGGAATCGGCGATCGAGAAACTGTCCGAGTTCCTGATTCGGCTGTATCGGTCTGCAACGAATCCTGCATATCTGACGGTCTATACCAAGGATGACGAAACCGTTACCTTGGAAGTCCGGAACATTGATCCTGCCGACCGTATGCAGGAACTGGTATCAAAGCATTCGGCCGTAGTTCTTATCTCCGGAACGCTCTCTCCGGTAGATGCCTATCGCCGGTATTATTTCGGAGAGATGCCGGTGGATACCTTGTCTCTTGCGAATGCATTTCCTAAAGAGAACCGGCTGGTTATCGGCCTTTCGGATATCACTACTGCATTTTCCCACCGTCAGGATGAGGCAAATATCAGACATATCGAAGAGAGTATCCTGGCATTCTCCCGGCTGAAAGGAAACGTAGCGGTGTACTTCCCGTCCTATCAGCTGCTTCTGCAGTATTTCGACCGGTGTGCGCATCGGATTCGCGGGAAGGTCGTGTTCCAGGAACCGCGTGAATCGGCGGAAGCGAACGAGATGCTCAAGGAATTCCTGTCCCTGCCGCTGAAACACAAGGCGGGTATCATCTTTGCCGTCTGCGGCGGCAAGTGGAGCGAAGGGCTTGATTATCGCGGAGATCAGCTGACGGCAGCTATGGTTATCGGACTGCCGCTTGCACCGTTTACCCCGGTCAGACGTCTTGTCAACAGTTATTTCAAGCGCAAGTTCGGCAGCAATGGCGAGTTCATTGCCTATACGCTTCCTGCCATCAACAAGGCGATGCAGGCACTCGGTCGTGTACTGCGTACCGAATCGGATCGCGGGGTGCTCATCCTGGGTGAGGAACGGTTCATGTCTCCCGAGGTATTCCCCGGCGTTTCATACTGGATGCAAAAAGAACTTAAGCAATGCAGTACGACTGAATTATCAAAGATACTGGCGGAGTGGAATGTATAATGACAACCGGATCGTGTAAGTTTGGATTATGGCGTGTCGAGGTTTCATACGCAAGTAATCTGATTTATCGTGTACGGTTTGTCCGCGATGCTCCGGAAGGTCCGGTTCCGATGGCGTTTCGTCTGTATCTGGCAGGCATGGCATCGAGTTTTTCTCCCTTGAGTACCATTGCTACTGCTGACAATGAAGGGCCGTATGCCGAGATCTATCGTGCTATCATGCAGATTCCGTACGGTGAAACACGAACTTATGGCCAAATCGCGGAAATCTGTGGTACTCACCGCATTGTCGTTAACAATGCGATTTCACGGAATCCGACTCCGTTGATTGTTCCGTGTCACCGTGTGGTGGCGGCAACTGGTCTTGGCAGCTTTTGTGCCGATCTGGAACTTAAACGCGATCTGCTGGCACTGGAAACACGTGTTGTCAATAAGAGAAAAGCGGCGTGAAAAAAGAGATTTATAGCCAAAACGACTATTATTATGTATGACTGAAGAGCTGACCATCGAAGATTACGATAAACTCTATATGGTTTCCCGCTTGGTATATCAGGGGGACATTGCACCGGATAAAGCGGCTGCAAAACTGGCAGATATTATTCCGTCCACGGTGGAACAGAATAAGATTACCTTCTCCATGTATGTAGGCATGCGCAACGGAAGATCGTTCCATCATTCGCTGAGCGATGATATCGTAATCTATTTCCTGAAACGCATCGTCGATGATGAGGGTGTGGAAGCTCTTGAACGTGCACTGAATGCGACCTACGGTTATGCCGGATTCAAGAACTCTGTTGGATCCCCGTTGCCGGAACTGGAAGAGGCATGTGATGCATTCAAGCGCAAATACGGCATAAAATCCGAACATACCGATTAACTTCATATCCTTTTTTCGTGTACGGTATCGTATCTGCACTAAGTGGAAAGCCTAATATCAGCAGCCCGCCAATTATATTCTGCAAGGGATCGTAGGGTAGCCTGGCATCCTAGGAGACTGGGGGTCTTCTGA
>DALTWN010000023.1 GCA_029987045.1 Methanocorpusculum sp. | reverse complement strand
ACACGCCGGAATTACTCACTATATTCCTGCTTCTTCTTGTGCCGATAGCTGCAGCGATATTGCTTGCAATTTTCCGGCATAATATAGTACGAAGCATTATCGTGACCGTGGCGGCAGTCGTACTGATCGGCGCATCCATATTCCTTGCAGTTACTGCATGGAGTACGGGAATCTCCGTAGCAACGGCATCGATTCCCTGGTTATGGACCGCGCTGTTCATTGTAGAACTGCTCATCGCTGTCATAATCATCGGTCTGGCAATAAAATACAAAAAAGTCCTGCCACTTATCCTGTCGCTGATTCAGATGGGTCTTCTGCTTACCTTGGAACTTTCAGGATTAGTCACTACCGGATCGACAATCACCTTCACTCTGAATAATCTCTCTCTTATCATGGTCCTGATTATCGGCATCATCGGATCATTGATTTGTGTCTATGCACTTGGATACATGAAGGATTATACGGCACATAATCCGAATGTTCCTGACCGCCGGCGCTATTTCTTTGTTATCCTGTTCCTCTTCCTGACTGCAATGTTCGGCATTGTCCTGTCAGGAAACCTGTTGGTAGTTCTGGGATTCTGGGAAGTAACGACGCTGTGTTCTTTCCTTCTTATCGGCTATTCCCGTACGGAAGAAGCTGTCAACAACTCGTTCAGAGCAGTCTGGATGAACCTGATTGGCGGTATCGCCTTTACCGGTGCGATATTCTGTCTTGTTCTGACGGATCCGGCAGCAGATCTGCTGTTCATCCCCAATCTGTTGGCCTACAGTAATGTGGCGGCATTGACCATTCCGCTTGCATTGCTGGCGGTTGCAGGCCTTACCAAAGCGGCACAGTTGCCGTTCTCTCCCTGGCTTACGGGTGCGATGGTGGCTCCGACCCCGGTATCCGCACTGCTCCATTCATCGACGATGGTCAAGGCCGGTGTGTTCCTGCTGATTGTTCTTGCACCGCTGTTCAGCCAGACCTGGGTGGGTATTGCCCTTGCACTGATCGGTATGTTCACGTTCCTTGCGACGTCGGCTCTTGCTATCGCACAGAGTAATGCAAAACGGGTATTGGCATATTCAACGATTGCAAACCTTGGTCTGATTGTTGCATGTGCCGGTATCGGTACGCCGGAAGCAATAACGGCGGCAATTCTGCTGACCATCTTCCATGCGGTCGCAAAGTGTCTGCTCTTCTTGTGTGTGGGAGCAGTCGAGCATAAGATCGGCAGCCGTGACATCGAGGACATGGATGCTCTGATTGTCCGTCTGCCGCTTCTGGCGGTCATGATGGTGATCGGTATCGTCGGCATGTATCTGGTACCGTTCGGTATGCTGATTTCAAAGCTTGCGGCAATCGAGGCATTCATTACCGCACCGCTCGGCTTCGTCTTCATCATCATCCTGGCATTCGGTTCAGCGCTTACGGTCTTCTTCTGGACAAAGTGGCTCGGTAAACTGTTTATGCGGATGGCAAAACCGGCGGAAGAAAAACCGGTACTCAATTTCAGTGAAGGTATTTCGATTTCCATTATCGGTATTCTGACCATTGTGGCAGCTGCCGGATTCCCGGTCATTACCAAATATGTCATTGCTCCGTTTGCCGGAGATATCTCTTCGATGGATTTCTTCGGACTTGATGCATCTTTCATCTGCGGACTGATGTTCGTTATTCTTCTGGTTCTGGTGATTGCGGCCCTGGTCGGTTCGAAATCCGGCAGAATCGTCAAACCCTATCTGAACGGCAGAGCTGTCGATGAAAACGGCAGATTCCTCGGGTCTCTTGGCGTGTATAAGGAACCGAAGACGGCAAACTATTATCTCGAAGAATACGTGGGTGAAAAGAAACTGCTTCTTCCGTCGCAGATTATTGCGATTGTCCTTATCGTTGCAATGCTGGTTATCGGTTGTCTTGGGGTGATGATATGAACGATATCGTCATGGCCATCATCGGTGCGGTGGTATTCCTGGTTGCCGCACCGTTCGTCGGCGGTATCTTATCCGGAATCGATCGGAAACTGACTGCCCGGATGCAGAGCAGACGCGGTCCGCCGATTACGCAGCCGTTCTATGATCTTGCGAAATTATGGCACAAGGAACAGGTCGTTGCAAATCCGAGTGAAACCATCCTGACGGTCGCATACCTGGTCTTTATCGCACTGTCGGGGGCAATGCTCTTTGCCGGCATGAATTTCCTGCTGGTGATCTTTGCGTTGGGACTTGCCCACACGTTCCTGATCCTTGCAGCCTATGCAGCGAATGCGCCCTATTCGCATATCGGTGCGGAACGTGAACTGCTGTCCATCATGATAAGCGAGCCGATTCTGATTCTTATCGGTGCAGGACTGTTCATGGTTACCGGTACCTTTGCCGTATCTGAAATATTCTTCAACGCCAGTCTTCCGGCAATCTGCTATCTGCCAGGCATATTCCTTGCCTTCTTTGCAGTACTGACACTCAAGCTGCGGAAATCGCCGTTCGATATTTCAACCTCGCATCATGCGCATCAGGAACTGGTCAAAGGGGTGACATCTTCCTTTGCGGGAAAGACGCTCGCAAAAGTCGAACTGGCTCACTGGTATGAAACCATCATTCTGCTTGCGATCATGTTCCTGTTCTTCGCAGGACAGCCGATTATCGGTATCATTGTCGTTATCGTGGCATTCTTCCTTGAAATTGTCATCGACAATGTGTTCCCGCGGGTAACCTGGCAGATGACCGTCAAGAGTCTGTGGCTGATCACTCTCATCCTTGGCGTCCTTAACATTGTGATCATAGGTATTCTGATTGCAGGAGGCATCATATGACATCATCTGGAAAATCACCCTGGCTTCTCCATTACAATGCATCAAGCTGTAATGGATGTGATATTGAAATTCTGGCGGCACTGACACCGCACTACGATGTCGAACGGTTCGGGATTGTCAATACCGGAAATCCGGCACATGCCGATATCTTCGTCGTAACCGGCGGGGTGAACGAACAGAACAAGGATGTTCTCAAGAACCTCTACGACCAGATTCCCTCTCCCAAAGTTGTAGTCGCCGTAGGAATCTGTGCGGCTTCCGGCGGTGTGTTCAGGGACTGCTACAATGTATCCGGAGGTATCGATACGATAATTCCGGTAGATGTCTATGTGCCGGGATGTTCGGTACGTCCGGAAGCGCTGATTGAAGGGATCGTCAAGGCGATTGGTATTCTGGAAGAGAAACGTGCAGCAATGGAGGAGAAGAAATGAGTGTTGATATTGAGATGAAGGCCGCAACTGAACTGGAACAGACGGTTGCTGCACTGAAAAATGATGGATATCGCCTGGTTGTCATTACCTGTACGCCGGCACCCGAAAATTATGATATCACCTATACCTTCGATAAGGATACGGTATTCCGCCACATCCGTCTGAATGAACCGGAAGAAGCGGAAATCCCGTCGATTACTCCTGCGTTTCCGGGTGCATTCGTCTATGAGAATGAAATCCATGACCTATACGGATTCCGGTTCCGGAATCTGTCCATAGATTTCAAGGGCACGTTCATCCGCACGTCGGTTCCGTATCCGTTCAAGAAGAAACAGCCGGAACCGAAAGTGACGGTTGTCAATAAGGAGGCGAAGAAAGAATGACGGAAAAACGCACGGTAATTCCATTCGGTCCGCAGCATCCGGTATTGCCGGAACCGATTCATCTGGATCTTGTCGTCGAAGATGAACATGTGGTTGAAGCGATTCCGTCCATCGGGTATGTCCACCGCGGTCTCGAAAGCCTTGTGGGTACCCGCGACTATCAGGATTTCGTCTATCTTGCGGAACGTATCTGCGGTATCTGCAGTTTCACGCATTCATCGACCTACTGTCAGGGTATTGAAGGATTGATGGGTATCGAGATTCCTGCACGTGCACAGTATCTGCGTACGATGTGGGGAGAATATTCCCGTCTTCACAGTCATTTGTTATGGCTCGGTCTCTTTGCCGATTCACTTGGATTCGAGAGTCTCTTCTATTCCGCATGGAAACTGCGTGAAAGCATTCTGGGAGAACTCGAGGCGACGACCGGCGGCCGTGTTATTCAGAGTGTCTGTAAGGTCGGCGGTGTCCGCAGGGATGTTTCCGACGAGATGCTTTCTGCGATGTCCGGCAGAATCGATGCGCTGGAAGAGGATATGCGGGAGCTGGTGCATGTATTCCTGAACGATGGAACGCTCAAGAAACGTACCTGCGGAAAAGGTATGCTGCCGAAGGATACGGCATATCTTCTTGGCGCCGTCGGTCCGGTTGCCCGCGGTAGCGGTATTATCCAGGACGCGCGTATGACCGAATATCTTGCATATCGCGATGTCGGATTCAAGCCGGTCATTTCACATGGATGCGATGGATATGCCCGGTGTGAAGTACGGTGCAAGGAACTGTTCACGTCTCTTGAGATCATCCGGAGAATCATTTCGGATATGCCTTCCGGTGATGTTGCGGTTGCAGTCAAGGGAAATCCAGACGGTGAATATTTCAGCCGTTCGGAACAGCCGCGTGGAGAGGTCATTCACTATCTGCGGGGCAACGGTACGAAGAACCTTACCCAGTTCCGTGTACGTACTCCGACCCTTACGAATGTTCCTGCTCTGGTCGAAATGCTGAAAGGGTGTGAACTTGCGGATATCCCGCAGATTGTTCTGACTATCGATCCGTGTATCGGATGTATGGAGCGCTGATAGCATGAAGATGCTCAAGACTATCATCAGACAGTTTCTGCATAAACCGGTCACGACGACATTCCCGGCAGAACCGGCAAAGAGCTATCCGGCAACCCGCGGCCATATTGTTTTCGATCCGGCAAAATGTACGTCCTGTACTATCTGCATGAGACGGTGTCCGTCTCAGGCGATTGTGGTCGATAAAGCGGCAAAGACCTGGACAATCGATCTATTCCGCTGCGTTATCTGTGGCAGCTGTATCGATCTCTGTAAGTTCGGTGCGTTGTCCATGGATACCGGATATTCTGAAGCGGCGACATCTGCAGAACGAACGGTTTCCGGCAGTAAGACCTTCGCAATAACGTACGTCAAGCCGGAAAAACCGAAGAAAGAAGAATAAGTATCCTTTACTCTGTAATCCGGAGTGTTATTTCTCCGGATACGAGTGTTTTTCGGACGTTGTCTTCGATGATGCCAAGACAACCGTTTTCATCGATATCTGTTGCGACAGCAGTATGCCAGATATTCTTTTCCAGATACCTGATGGATTTTCCGATGACACAGGACCGTTTACGGTATTCGGAAATGCACTGGTCGTATTTCAGTCCAAGGATTCTGTTCAGAAGCGTGCCGATGAACTCGTTGCGGGTAACGGGTGGATCGACAAATACCGGTCCGGCAATGCCGTCGAGAGCTGTCGGGAATTCCGCGGTTGAAAAGTTGATGCCGATACCGGCGACAGCCATACTGGTATTGGGAATCGATTCGCAGAGGATACCGCAGACTTTTCGTCCCTGCATCAGGATGTCGTTTACCCATTTGATTTCGGGTTTGACGTCCGTGAACGATTCGATGGTCTGGCAGACGGCCACACCGATTGCAGGAGTGATTTTCAGGAGATTTTCAGCAGTGTACGGAAGAAGTATCGAGAGGTAGATGCCGGTGTCCTGCGGCGAGTAGAATGTTCTTTCTTCGCCCCGCCCGCGTCCGGCGGTCTGTGTATCCGCAATGACTGTGGTATACGGACATGCATTCTGTAGAGCCAGCTCTTTCGCATCGGTATTGGTGGATGCCGTCTTCTGTTTGATGATAATGGATCCGGGAAACTCAGGTGTGAGATACCTGCTGATTTCCGTACTGTTCAGTGAATCCTGCATAAAAAAGGAAGAGTTTGGAAGATTATGCTTTCGCGTACTTGACACCGCACAGGGACAGATAGAGGTTGAACATGGTTTCCGGAATCTGTTTGTCGGTGTTGAGATACGTGTCGAAGGTCGCCAGGTTCTCGTTGCTGACTCCCATGTAGGTAGCTGTGGCTTTATAGGTGATGTCGTATATCTTCCATGCACCCCAGAAGAGCGAGACAGTCAGCCTGTTCGGGCCGAGCACTACCGACTGGCCTTGGGAGAGTGTTTCGGTCGGGTATCCTGGCATGGTGACCATCATCTGTGTCGCATCGCCGGTCAGCATGATGGATAATCCGGCAACGTTCGTGGTTCCCTGTGGCAGCCAGAAGGTATAGTGTGCCATGTAGGGGAGAGAGGCCGCAGTCGATGCAGGTGTGGTGGTGACGGAGCAGGAGATAAGCGCCAGTCCGCAGACAATGAGGAGAATCACGATGATTGCGACAACGATCTTTGCGGCGGTATGTTTCTTCTTCGGTTTTGCCGCATTCTCTTCATCGACGAGTTCGTGTGCACGGCGGAGTTCCTCCGCTTTCCTCGCGTCTGCTTCCTTTCTGACGCGTTCCGCTTCAGCTTCCTGCTCTTTCTTGATGCGTTCCGCTTCCGCGAGACGCTGTGCATTTTCAGCCTCAATCTGCCGTTGTCTTTCTTCCTGCTCGAGTTTCCGTGCTTCGGAAATCATCTCGGCACGCTGCAGGATTTCGTCATCCGACAGATTCGGACTGGTCTGAGTTTTCACTTCATCAGTCATATATCAATAAATTATCCATTCAGCTAGATAAACTATTCTTTTTTTAGAATCCATGGGGAGCAGATGCCAGTGATTGGGTTCAATCATAACTATCATATCAATCTATGACAAATTAGTATTGATTTCATGACAGAAATTCCAAAAGAGGAGATGCTTTTAAAGTGTCCGTCTACCTGTGCGGGTTGCGGATCGCTTTTGGCTCTTCGATATATCTTGAAGGCAGCAGGAAAGGATACTATCCTGGTCATTCCTGCATGCTGTAACAGTGTTATCCAGGGAGTATATCCATATATGCTGCACACGATCCCTGTCTATAACATTGCATTCGCAGCATCAGCGGCCTGTGCATCCGGAATGTCGGAGGCACTGCGGGCAAAAGGAAAGAAAACGAACGTCATCGTCTATGCGGGTGATGGCGGTACGGCAGATATCGGTATTCAGGCATTGTCGGGTGCTCTCGAACGTGAAGAGGATTTCCTCTATATCTGTTACGACAATGAAGCATACGGAAACACCGGTATGCAGCGGTCTGGTGCGACACCGCTTGGTGCAATCACGACCACGACGCCGAACGGAAAGCGGATTGTCAAGAAGGATCTTGACCGTATGATTGAGGCCCACCACCTTCCCTATCAGGCGACGGCCTGTGCGTCATATCCGGCCGATCTCTACAACAAGGTCAAGAAGGCATTATCGATTCCGGGACCGAAATTCATCCATATCCTTGCACCGTGCCCGCCAGGATGGAAGACACCCTCGGAAAAGACGGTCGAAGTGGGAAAGCTCGCTGTCAAATCCGGTCTCTGGCTCCTGTGGGAACGCGAATACGACAAACTTACCCTTAGTGCCCCGTCACGTGCGGCATTGAAGAAACCGGTGCCGGTAACGGACTATCTCTCGATTCAGGGACGGTTCAGAAAAGTCGATGCCGACCTTGCAGCCCGCATCCAGGCAAATGTCGACAAGAACATGAAACGTATAGAAGCTGAACTGAAAGTCTCGGAGGAACTCGCATGAAACAGGAACTGACGATGGCTACGGGAAACAAAGCCGTTGCCGCAGCAGTGAAGATGGCACAGCCGACTGTTGTTGCCGCATATCCAATCACTCCGCAGACGGAAATCATCGAATCGATTGCCGAATATGTCGAAGCCGGAGAAATGGACGCACGCTATATTCCGGTCGAATCCGAGCATTCGGCAATGACTGCCTGTATCGGCGCCGCCGCAACCGGTGTCCGTGTCTTTACCGCAACCAGTTCGCATGGTCTGCTCTATATGCATGAAATGCTCCACTGGGCAGCAGGGGCACGGCTTCCGATTGTCATGGGTCAGGTCAACCGTACCATTGCGCCGGGATGGAACACCTGGGCTGAACATTCTGATGCTCTGTCCCAGCGTGATACCGGATGGCTGCAGGTCTATGTTTCGACCGTTCAGGAAGCATATGATGCGACATTGATGGCATTCAGAATCGCCGAAGACAACAGAGTCCTCCTCCCTGTCATGATCAATATGGATGGATTTCTGCTCTCTCACATTATGCAGCCGTACGAAATGACCGATCCGAAGGATTTCATTCCGCCGATTTCGCTCCCGCATGCAATCGACGTCGACGATCCGCACGGATATGGTGCAATGAGTCCGTCTTCGGTTCATTACCAGTTCAGATTCGATATGGAAAAGGCACAGCGTGCAGCACGGACGGTTATTGCGGAAACAGAAGCAGCATTCGCACAGAAGTTCGGCAGATCCTATCAGCCGGTAGACTCCTATCTCTGCGATGATGCCGATGTCATTATCGTGGCACTGGGCACTCTCGGAAAGGAAGCGGAAGTCGCCGCAGATATTCTCCGCAAAGAAGGTATCAAGGCAGGAGTCATGCGTATCCGGTGGCTGCGTCCGTTCCCGCTGGATATGCCGATCACCGGCCGCGATCTTGTGGTCATCGACCGTGATTATTCGTTCGGATTCGGTGGCGTGGTTGCCGGAGAAATCCAGGCACGTTATCCTGATGCAAAGATTGCAAGCATTATCGCCGGTCTTGGCGGTCAGGAAGTGACCTATGACGATATTGCCGGATTCGTCCGTAACCGTAAGATCGGTACCGAGTTCTGGTTCGGTATTCCGGAGGGTGAGCAGTAATGTACGAAATACGTATCCACTCCCGTGGAGGTCAGGGCGGGGTCACCGCGGCCCGCATGATGGCATCAGCTGCCGTCAAGGACGGTAAATTCGCAACGGCATGTCCGTTCTACGGTGCAGAACGCCGTGGAGCTCCGATCGTCTCCTTTGTGAGAATCGATGATGCCCCGGTGAGAATCTACTCGCAGATCACCAAACCGGATATGGTTGTCGTGCTTGATCCGACGGTCATGGAAACCGTCAATGTCATCGACGGCTTGAAGGACGGCGGAGTCATCTTTGTCAATACCCATGAAAAGTTGACTTTCCCGCCGCAGTTCAAGGCATACTGTGCGGATCTTACCGGCATTGCCCTGGCGAAGAACATGTTCGTCGCCGGCAGTCCGATTCTCAATACGCCGGTTATCGGTGCAATGGCAAAACTCGGCATCTTCTCCCACGAATCGGGTAAGAAAGCGATTCAGGAGACGTTTGCCGATGTCAGAAACGTTGAAGCCGCAGAGACGGCATATCAGGAGGTAAAGGCATGACGTATCAGGGAATCCCAAAGATTACCATCAGTACTCCGAAAGAAGCAGCGATGGGACAGACCGGTACCTGGAGAACATTCCGTCCGGTCGTCAACCGTGACGTCTGCAACCACTGCGGTATCTGTGCAATGTACTGTCCGGATGCCGTTATCGATGCGGATACGCAGGAAATCGATCTTGTCTACTGCAAGGGATGCGGTATCTGTTCGAATGAATGTCCGAAGAAATGCATAACCATGGTGAGAGAAGAGCATTAATGCTCTATCTCTGCTAGGTTTAATATAAATTACAACTATAATTATATCATTATTCAAGGAGTGAATCATGGCTGGAAAGAAAGTTATCATCACCGGTGTACCGGGTGTTGGAAAGACAACAGTAATCAACTCTGCATTCGACAAGGTGACTGCAGAAGGTATCAAATATCAGAATCTGAACTTCGGCAGTTTCATGTTCGAGGTTGCACAGGCAGAAGGCCTTGTGACCGACCGTGACCAGATGCGCAAACTCGACCGCGTTCAGCAGAAACGTCTGCAGAAAACTGCAGCAGAGAAGATTGCCGCAATCGACGGCAATGTCACCATCGACACGCATGCATCCGTCAAGACGCCGGCAGGATACCTCGCAGGTCTGCCGGAATGGGTCATCTCTGCAATCATGCCGGACACCATTGTTCTGGTTGAAACCGACAACGATCAGATTCTCGTCCGCAGACTCTCGGATGAATCCCGTGTCCGTGATGTAGAAGGTTCCCGTTCCATTGCAGAACACCAGGAAATGAACCGTGCATTCGCCGCGGCATACTCGATGC
>DALTWN010000212.1 GCA_029987045.1 Methanocorpusculum sp. | reverse complement strand
TATAAATACCCCAGAGTTCTCCCCGCCCTGCGGGAACCGTCTTTCGACCCTTGAACATACCAATGGATGGTTTCTTTATCAGGTTCATCTACAATGCCGTCTATCTTTTTCCGCCAAATTTCAAGATAGAGATCAGCAAGTTGCAACATGTCTTTGCGATATCCGTGCAAAGCAGCTATCTTATACCAATATTCTGCGGTTTTTAAATTACGCGGAACTCCAGGAAATCCGGCATAGTATATTTCTCCCAACCGGATTTGTGCCATTTTGGCGTTGGGCCCATCCATTTGTGCTGCTTTATTATACCAGTAAACAGCTTTTTTTATATCTTTTTCACAATTATTGCCATTGTAATAGGCATCCGCAAGTCGATATTCTGCATAAGAATCCTCAACCTTTGCAGGTCCATCAGAACTGGGTTTAGCTCCTTTTGCCTTATCCCACCAGTATGTAGCTATATTCTTGTCCTGACTAACTCCTTCACCCTTAAAATAACAAAATCCAAGATGGTATTGTGCCTGGGCATTTCCTTGGTCTGCAGATTTTTCTAACCAGTACGCTGATTTTTCTTTATTTTTTTCCACACCCTTTCCAATATTATAACACAGATACCGCAGAATTTACGGTAATACCAATGGCCTTCTTTTACCCAATTGAAGCCACTTTCATCTCTTTTCCCTTGATGTAAAGGCCGGGAACTCATTCCTGACCTGCGCGGATCCTGGATTTTACCACTATTCTCACCAATTTAGCCACGATATCGCGTTTCATTTTCTTCAACATATACGTAACTTACGTTAATATTATATGCTGGGAAAACAAACATATACGTACACACCATGCCAATTCCAGATGCAATTAAAAAACATAGGCCAACGCAGTTCGGAGCAGTCGAAATCAGATTCATAGGGGGATTCTATTATGTCTACAAAGTATCTTCGAAATGGGATCCAGAAAAAGGAAGGCCGCAAAAAACAACGGGAAAGTCTGTCGGAAAAATCACAGAACATGACGGGTTCATTCCGAATGCAAACGGGATGAGATTGATGCAGGAGATGGACATGATGCCGAAGACAAATCCAATCATCATGAACTATGGAACGTATGAAATGCTCCAGCAATTGTCTCCCGATATCGGTGAAATGTTGAGACTGCACTTTCCGCAAAAATTCAGAGAAATATCCACGTTCGCAATACTGCGTCTGGTTGATGGTGTGTCAAACAGGATGATGCAGTCGGCGTTTGAATCATCATATCTGAGTGTGGTATGCAAAGATATTGCCACATCTGAGAACTCGGTACGCAATTTCATTACGAAACTCGGGGAAAGGGAAGCAGAGATGGATGCATACATGAAGAGTTTCATCATGCCGAAGTCTTCTCTTCTCTTCGATGGAACGACTATATTCTGCAATGGCACCGACTCACTTTCGGCGAGAGGGTACAATCCGGACCATAGTCTCAATCCGCAGGTACGATTGCTCTATGTCTTTGAAAAAGGTACAAATCGTCCGGTATTTTATCGTGTGCTCCAGGGTTCGGTTGTTGATAAAGCGGCATTTATCGACATTGTCAGAGAGCTCGGAATTGAGGAATGCATAATCATTGCCGACAAAGGATTCTATTCGAAGAAAAACCTTGCAGCATTAATGGAGGCAGGGGTAAAATTCATCCTTCCACTTCAGGACAATACGACAAATGTTGAACCTGAATTTTATGAGAACAATGATGACGGTAAGTTTGATTCAGTATTTGTCTACAAGGGCAGAACAATCTGGGCGCGAAAGAAAGCAAGTGGAAACAAGGGAAACTGGATCTATACATTCAGGGATGACAGTCGCCAGGTTGCAATGAGGACTTCATTTGTTGCACGTGCGGAAAAAGACTGGGGAGAAGAAGGCTATGGGCCGATGGATGTTATTGCTCAGAAACGATTGGGATACTTTTCTTTCTGCAGCAATGTCGATACCAATCCCAAAGAGATTTACCTCACCTACAAAGAACGCTGGGATATCGAACAATGCTTCGATTATCTGAAAAACAATGTCTCAAAGTCAGCATCGCATGCACGAACCGATGCATATTTCAAAGGATGGGCCTTCCTTAATCACATCAGTCTTCTGTACTATTACGGACTGGTGAACAAACTGCGGGAAACCAAGCTCGATGAAAAGTATACTGCAGATGATGTTCTGAAACTCACAAAGAACATTTACATGTACCATGCAAATGGAAGCGACGAGTGGATAGTATCATCGATTCAGAAGAAAACCGA
>DALTWN010000211.1 GCA_029987045.1 Methanocorpusculum sp. | reverse complement strand
CTCATCAACACCATCTACGGTGCAGCATACGACAAGAAGGATTTCAGAACCATGCAGTTCCTCGACTGGTTCGTAAAGGAACAGGGCGAAGAAGAGAAAAACGCAAACGACCTGATTTCCAAGATGGAACTCTTCGGCGACGATGCAAAGAGTCTGTACATGCTCAACACCGAGCTTGGCACAAGAATCTACAATCCGCCATCACTCGTTCTTTAAATTCAGCAGAAACATCCATTTCTGCAAACAAACTATTTTTCGATTTTTCAACCAGGTATCCAGAATAGCACAGAGATACTTAGTGAATATTTACAAAAGAATCCAAAAAAAGGGTTGTAAGGGTATGCGGGATTATTCTTTGTTGAAGAATCCGCGCATGAACGGATACATCTCCATCATCTGTTCGTTTGCTATCTGCTCATACAAACGATAGAGGATCGAGACTGTCAGCAGAAGTCCGGTACCGCCGATGAATCCGATAATACCAAGCATGTTGGCAAGAATCGAAAGGACACCGATGAACACTCCACCGATAACCGTTACTCTTGGAATATACCGGTCAAGGTATCTTTCAAGGACAGCCGGACTGCGCCGGTATCCCGGAATCTGCATACCGGAATTCTGGATCTGACGGGCCACATGTTTCGAATCAAGACCAGCAGTCTTGACCCAGAACAGTGCGAACAATGCACCGCCCACGATCATTACCACGATATCGATACCCAATCTGATGAACACTTCCCAGACCGCATGTCCGGCACCAGTGAAGTCCGGCAACCACCACATCCAGTCCTGAGGCTGGTTGATAGGTGCGACATACCACATGAATCCGTTCAGCGGCTGAGATCCGTTGAATTCTCCAAGGAAGGTAATTCCTGCAGACGAAAGGATCATACCGATCATCTGGACTGTTGCCTGAAGAACACGGACAAGAATCATCGGCAGAACACTTGCATAGATAAGTTTTACCGGGAATCTTGAACGGGCACCGCGGACATTCGCATGTGCGAGCGGAATCTCGATTCTGGTCGATTCCACGTACACAATAAGGAAGAACAATCCGACGGTAGTCACCAGTGCGAGTAACTGAAGACCGAAGTAATCAATGAAGTTCTTACCGGATGCGATAACTTCGACGAGACGCGGGAAGAAACCTGATGCGAATCCATCAGTCGCTCCTTCTGACGACCAGTTGAAGAAACCGTTAATCAGTCCCTGGGCAGTTCCTGCCACGATGAAGAGACCGACTCCAGAACCAATACCCCACTTCGAAACAACCTCATCCATAAGCATGATGAGAACACCACCGAGACAGATCTGGAAGAAGATGAGGAACATCACCAGAGCAGAGTTTCCGCCAAGTGCGGCGGTTACTGTCGGATCCGGCTGCATCCATCCACTAAATACGTTCGGCAGAGCCTCCAGAATGATCATGATGAAGATAAGGAGTTTCTGCAAACCCATATAGAGAACCTGACCACGCTGGTCAGATGTGTTAATCTTGATGATATCGGCACCACGCAGTAACTGCAAAACGATGGATGCAGTGACAATCGGACCAATACCTAAGTGAAGGATAGTTCCCTGAGCACCGGCGAGTAACGCACGATAATACTCGAAAACATCAATCGATCCAGGTGCAAGTCCGAATACTGGTATATTCGTCAGCATGAAGTAAACAAGCAGCACTCCGACAGTCCACAGAAGTTTGTTCTTGAAGTGGACGTGTCCCTCCGGCGGCTTGACTGATGGCATGCGTGCCAGCAGTGGTTCCATTCGATCTAACACATTTCCCATGAGTAATACCTAAAATTTATTCTAAGGGAAGGGCTTCGCCGCCCTTCTCCTCGATTTTTGCAACTGCGCTGGCAGAGAACGCATCTGCGGTAATGGATAATTTGTGGGTTACTTTTCCGCTACCTAAGACCTTCTCAACACCGATGCTTGCTGCATCGATCTTAATCTTGTCTCCTTCCTGGGTTGCAATTCCTCTGGCAACTAACTCAGGGACAAGCTGGTCAATCTCTCCGATGTCCATGACATCCCATGAATAGGAGGTCTTGCAGACGAATCCGTGCTTGCCTTCAGTCTTGCCGAGGAAATACCAGCGGCTAAAGTTGTGGTCACGCCATCCGGCTGCTCCACGACCTCCACGGTTACCTGCACCACGGCGGTTCTTGTGGGTTCCTCCACCGCATGTGCGGGAACCCCGGAACTTTGAACGCTTATTAACTGGCATCTTTTTTACCTCATCTTGATAAGGAGATCGTTAATCTCCGGGCCGTAGTAACCAAG
>DALTWN010000022.1 GCA_029987045.1 Methanocorpusculum sp. | reverse complement strand
TCTTCCTTTTTCCGAATCAGTTTGTCCAGATACACCGGCCGTTCTATCATTCCAGCTGCCATCATAATGTCGTTAGAAAATATTGTGTATATACACACTTATATCTAACATTCCTAGAGATCTTTCAACCGCCTGCAAATTGTACACAGCGTAAAAACCGTTAAATTTCAGATATTTTCAAAAACGAACCGGAAATACCAGATGTTTACGAATCCTGGCCGTTCCGATTTGCCATTAGAAAAAAGTGTGTATGCACACATTTTTATCTAAACACATCACAAAAACCTCCGCAAAGCCCTGAGGGTATCAGCATCACAGGGAACGGAGATGCATCCGTACCTCCGAAGTACGGATATCAGGAAATCTGCCATTATCCTCCGGGTGACACATATTTCACAAAAAACCTAAAATTTATACTCTGACCACACGAATATATACGGCAATGAAAGTAAAAATCCTGGAACACGAAAAAGACAAGCTCCGTTTCGTAATCGAAGGAGAAGGACATACGTTTGTCAATGCACTGGTCGAAGAAGTCCTTCTTGACCCCGAAGTCGATCTGGCAAAATATGTCATTGAGTTCCAGTTCTCCGATCCGGAAGTACTGGTCACCATGAAACCGAAAGCAAAGAAGACACCGGAAAAAGTCGTGTTCGCCGCACTCAAGACCATCTCCCAGGGATGCGACGATCTCCTTGACTGTCTGAAGAACTAAATCTCCAAAAATACTTTTTTCAAACCGTTCGTTACCAGTTGAATCCCTTGAAGATTCCGCGGATCAGAATCAGGACCGGAATGATTTCAAGACGGGCGATCCACATCACGAAGAACAGGATGACCTTCGCGTAATCCGGCATCTGCGGACCGATGACCCCGCAGCTTGTACCGTTGTTGCCGATACAGCTGAACATATCGAATATGGTGGCCTCTATGTTCGCCGTGAAATACGCATCATGCATGAAAATCATCAGAACGATCACCATCAGGATAAGGAACGAGAGAATCAGGACAAGCGATCCGCTGATGAGCGGAGCGGTTTCTTCGCTCTTGACCGCTTTTCCTTCGTGGCGCAGGTTTACGACGGATTTCGGACCGCTGACCATCTTGCGGATCCACCAGACGATACTCTCGAACAGGATGATGATGCGTTCGATCTTCAAACCGCCGGAAGTACTTCCCTGCGGACCGCCCATCAGCATGAACGCGCCAAGAATGATGAGCGGCGAGATGCCCCAGAGCAGGAAATCGGTGTTCTGGAATCCGGTCGAGGTCACGGCGGTTCCTGCCATGAACAGACCCTGGCGGAACGCATCGCCTACCGGCATGCCGGACGCGAAAACAAGTTCCAGAATGTTCACGGCGGCAATGACGCCGAAGATGATGAACATCACCTGCAGAACACGGTCGTGCAGCATTTCCTTAAACGAATGCTTCTTGTACGTCAGATAATAGAGACGGAACGGAATCGCTCCCAGGAACATAATCGGAATAAGGACCATTTCCAGCGCGACATTGTCATAATGCAGAAGACCGTCGGAATAGAGCGACATGCCGCCGGTGGATATGCTGCAGAAAGCAAGATTGAGGGCGTCCCAGATACCGACACCGGTACAGAGGATCGCAAGGAACGCGATAACGGTGAGAACCGTATAGATCTTCCAGATCTGCTTGACCGTCGATGCCACACTCGGCAGGAACGAGTCTGCCTTGTTTTCCGAAAGAGACAGACCGCGGTTGATGCCGACCCGGGAAATCATGGACAGCGCGAATGCGATGATCCCGAGACCGCCGAGCCACTGCATCATCGACCGCCAGAACAGCAGTGCATGCGGCCATTCCTCGATATCGCTGATGACCGAGAATCCGGTTCCCGACCATGCCGACATGGATTCGAACAGAGCATCCACAAAAGATGCTTCACCGATAAAGAACGGCAACGCTCCGCAAAGACTTATCAGTCCCCACATGAATGCAACTGCTGCAATCGAGGACGAGACCCGCGGTTTCCTGCCGTTCTGCGGCAGACACCGGAATATGAGACCCAGAAGACACAGCGCTGCAGAGGCCGTAAGCATCACCGGAATCGATGACCATTCCTGATAGATGCATCCGACGATGACCGCCACGAGCGACAGAATACCGATGAAGATAAACCCGGGACCCAGATCACGGCCGAGCGCCGGCAGTTCCTTGACGAATTCCATATCTTACAATTATTATTTCATCTGCTGGAGGTACCCGAGCGTGATATTGAGTGCTTCGAGCAGATCCTGCTGGGCGAGACTGTAGTCACGCATGGCGGAATAGAGCATATAGATGATATCGTATCCGTAGAATTCCAGTGCGTCTTCCGCAGACAGCGGTGCCGCATAGGTATCGATGATGAATCCGTCGTTCGTGAACATCAGTTCAAAGAGGTTGCCTGCTTCCGACAATACACAGAACTGCTGGTCGACCTTCTTGTTCAGATTGTCCGGCCGTTTTTCCAGCATCTCGGCAGGTTTTCCCAGGATGATCATCTTGTCCGGATAATAGACCTGGTCATAGAGGTCGCCGTTCTGGTCCATCTTCGCACGCTGGATGAATTCCTGGCCGATCTCGGAGACTACGGATCCGACAATGCCCTGCATCATCTTCAGCAGCTTGACATCGTCTTTCTTGATCTTCTCCGCAGCTTTCTTCTGCGCTTCCTTGGTTTCGGAGACCAGGGAACACAACCGTTCAAATCCTTTTTCGACAATCTCGTCCATGATAGTGATTAGTAATTTGCATGCTGAATGTATTTACTGTTTCGAAACCGGGGAAACCCCCGATACAAGCAAAAATAGAGGGGATTTCAGGCCGTACGGAGCGTAAACAGCTTCTCGTCCGGCGTATCGAAGGTCTTCTGCAGAAGTTCCTTCTGCAGGACGTCGAACCGTGCGATCTCTTCCTGGGTAGCCGTACCTGCATGCATCTTCTCTTTCAGTGCATCGGCTTCCGGATTGAAGATCTTGCTTCCCGGGACTTCATCGATATAGAGTTTCGACCCGTCGGGTTTCGTCAGGATGAAATGCAGTTCATGTCTGTCTTCGACGACCAGACGGTCCGGATGTTCACGAAGATGGAACACCGTACGCAGTGCATCCAGCGGACATTTCGTCGAGGTCGAATAGACGGAGATATCATCTTCATCTCCGGCCCAGACAGCCGCAGCCTTGCTTATCTTGTATCCGACAGCGATACCGGGACAGGTATGTCCGTGTGCTTTAGCAATGTCTTCGAATGAGGGAACTGTTACCATGATAACCTTGTCTGAAAAATAATAGGGTGATTGAGAAATTTAAAGATATTTGTGGGCGCGAAGCCAGTCCACCTGCGGTCCGGTGTACCGATAGACGATATCGCATTTGTCGTCCTGGAAATCCCACGGAATGACAATAAGAATATCTCCTTCACGAATCCAGATCCGTTTCTTGATTTTTCCCTTGATTCTGCCAAGACGGGTCACACCGTCGGAACAGCGGACTCTGATATGGTTCGATCCGAGCATCAGTTCCGCCTGGGCGAACTGTTCCTTTTCACGTTTGTTCGGAAGCTTTACCCGTATAATGCTGCCGTCTTCGGCGACATCTTCATTGCTGCTTTCAATTGATCCCAAGAAGTATCACTCTTCCTTATCCTATTGGTTTTGTACTTAGTTAAAGTATTGGAGATGGAGAATCTTCGGCATACTGACGGAAAAGACGCAAATACCGGTGAAAAATCCTACCGACCGACTGTATGTTTTCTCCGTCAGTTCACGAGGATAAGAATCATTACGTCGATTTCAAACCAATATTACTGTAGCAAATGTCCAAAAAATATACCCCGCCGTTCACTATTACAAACAGGATGATTGAAGATATATCGATCATCAGCAAACAAATCGGCGTTGTTCTTTCAACTCGGCAACTGGACAAGCATCCTCATCTCCGAAAAAACAATCGTATCCATTCAATTCAGTCTTCACTTGCAATTGAAAACAATTCTCTTACCCTTTCCCAAGTTACTGATATCGTCAACGGAAAACCAATCATCGGACCGGCAAAGGATATTCGTGAAGTGAAAAATGCCATCAGAGCATACGACGAACTTGATACCTTTAATCCATTCTCAAAAGAAGATCTGCTGAAAGCTCACGGTATTCTTATGGACGCTCTCGTAGAAAAACCCGGAGAACTGCGAACAGTAGGCGTAGGTGTCTTTTCCGGTGAAACCTGTGTCCATCTGGCCCCGCCTGCGGCACTGGTTCCCACGCATATCGATAATCTTCTCGAATGGTGCAAAACAACCGAGGTCCACCCGCTCATTCAGAGTTCCGTGTTCCATTTCGAACTGGAATTTGTCCACCCGTTCGTCGATGGAAACGGAAGACTCGGCAGGTTGTGGCAGATTCTTCTTCTCAGCAAATGGGAACCGATGTTCGTATGGATTCCTATCGAAAGCATGATTCTCGAACGACAGCAGGAATATTACCAGGCACTGAATACTTCCGGAAAACGCGGGAATTCCACCATCTTCGTTGAATTCATGTTGCAGACAATTCGGGAAACCCTGGAAAAACTCTCAAAAGAATCGGATATCGATGGACTGACCCGGCAGGAACAGGCAGTAATCCAGAACATAAGACAGAATCCGGAAATCACCATCAGGGAACTTTCTGAAACTCTGCAGCTTTCCATCAAACAAGTCCGTTCCATCATGGACACGCTGAAAAAGAACGGGATTCTGGAACACGTTGGATCCACAAAATCCGGATACTGGAAAATCACCGTTCAATAGACCGACTGCGTGGGGCAAAGAAAGGGCATAGAAAAGGCAAAGAAAGGGCAAAGAAATTCTCCCCTCCCCGTTCACTGAAAAACAGAACATTACACGGGCGAAAACCCTATAAGAAACAAGAATGAATAGAGATAGATATGGATAAAACAGGACTTATAACACTCATTGTCGGTATTCTGCTTCTGATCGGCGGCGGACTCGGCATCTATTTCTTCCTTCCGCAGTTCATCGCTTTCTTCCTCGGAGGATTCGGTTTCGTTCTCGCACTCCTCGGTATTGGAGCTATCATTCTCGGCATCCTGATGCTGAAAGAATAAATTCCCTCTCTTTTTCATGCACCGTTTCTCCTACGACGGACCGTTCAGTCTCGACCTTACCGTATCCTGCGGTCAGGCGTTCCGCTGGAGAAAAGAGGAGAACGGATGGTCCGCACCGTTCTCGTCCGGTATCTGGCATGTCCGGCAGAAAGATTCTGTACTCTATTACGACGGATGCAGCGAAGATGAACTGGTGACCTATTTCGCACTCGATCTCGACCTCGACGATATTCTCGCATCGATCGATGTCGACCCGCTCATCCATGAAGCGGTCACGGCCTGCAGAGGTCTGCGGATATGCAGACAGCCGGCATTCGAATGCCTGATCTCCTATCTGTGTGCATCATGCTCGAATATTCCCATGATCGCAAAACGCATCGAACTGCTTGCCGAGACGTTCGGCAAAAAACTGGATGATGACAGATGTGCATTCCCGTCGGCGAAGGCACTTGCAAAAGCTGATACGGAAACCATCAGATCCTGCAAGACCGGATACCGCGACACCTATATTGCAGATACCGCATCCTTCGTCGCAAAACATCCCGCGTGGCTGAAGACCCTGCACGATTCATCCTACGACGATGCGAAACATCTGCTGATGGAACGCAAAGGTATCGGCGACAAGGTAGCCGACTGCGTCCTGCTGTTCGGTTGCGAAAAATACGAAGCGGTTCCGGTCGATGTCTGGATCGAACGGATTCTGCGGACACAGTATTTCCCGGACCGCGAAACGAAACTTCCGTACAAGACAGCATCGTCGTTCGCACAGAAACATTTCGGAACATATGCCGGATACGCACAGGAATATCTCTATGCCGAACGTGAAATCATAACGAAACGCGGATTATAACAAATCAAAAAAAGTGCAGAACGGTTATTCGAAACCGCCTTTCTGCATCTGTTTCATCATCTTGCCCATCATCATACGGTTTCCTTTGAAACCTTTGAGGGTCTTCTGCATCAGTTTGTGATATTTGATCAGGTCACGGACCTGTTCGACACTGGTACCGGATCCTTTGGCGACACGCATCATTCTCGAGGTGTTGATGAGCGACGGATCGTCCAGTTCTTCCGGTGTCATCGAGTCCATGATGATACGGAAATGTTTCATCTTGTCACCTGCATCGTCCAGCGCTCCTTCCGGCAGTTTCATGCCGCCGAGCGGAAGCATCGACATGATCTGTTTTAACGGACCCATCTTCTGCACGGCTTCGAGCTGCTTGTACATATCATTGAGCGTGAACTTGCCGCGAAGCATCTTGTTGACATCGACGTCTTCGGCCTTGATGGTCTCTTCTGCCTTCTCGACCAGGGCTTTCAGATCGCCCATACCGAGCAGACGGGAAATGTATCCGTTCGCATCGAACTTTTCCAGGTCGTCGATGGTTTCTCCGCTTCCGATGAAGACGATGCCGGATTCCGTCTCGGAAACCGCCGACATTGCGCCTCCTCCCTTGGCGGTACCGTCCATCTTGGTGATGATGACACCGTCGATACCGATGGCGTCATTGAACCGTTTCGCCTGGTCACGGGCAGCCTGACCGATAGCCGCATCAAGAACCAGCCAGCGGTGATCCGGTTTGAGGAACTCGTTGATCTGGGTGATTTCATCGATCAGATCGTCTTCCAGTGCATGGCGGCCGGCAGTATCGACGATGATGACTTCAAGATCCTTGAGTGCCGCAAGACCGTCCTTTACAATCTTGACGGCATCCTTTTCCTTCGGATCGCCGTAGCAGGGTACATTGATCTTCTTACAGAGCGTTTCCAGCTGAGCGAATGCTCCGGGACGGAAATTATCCGCACCGATCGCACCGACCTTCATACCTTTGCGCTGGAAATACCGGCACAGTTTTCCGGTCGTGGTGGTCTTACCGGAACCCTGCAGACCTGCCATCAGAATCCGCTGCGGTTTCAAGGAGAACTCGGCTTCCTTGCCGACCAGGGCGACCAGTTCCTGATAGACGATACGCAGGACATGTTCACGGGCATTGATGCCTTTCGGCAGATCCTCTGCAAGTGCACGCGTCTTGATCGACTGCGACAGCTGCATGACCAGCTTGACGTTGACATCGGCGGTCAGCAGTGCACGCTGCAGGTCCTTGACCAGTTCGTCGACAGCTGCACGGTCGATGATGGTCTTGCCGGTGAGTTTACGCAGTGCATCCTTCAGCGACAGTGAAAGTGAATCCATTCCCATTTTCAGTCATCTCCGAATATTTCATTGATCACGAGCGACGGCGTGAACGGTTTCATATCGGTATATTCCTGGCCGGTTCCCAAAAAGACCAGCGGTTTGCCGATGGTATATGCAATCGAAATCGCCGCACCGCCTTTTGGATCCATATCCGCCTTGGTCAGGATAACGCCGTCGGTCGATACCGTCTTCTCGAATTCTTCCGCACGGATGACCGCATCGTTTCCGGCGACTGCTTCATCGACGTAGAATACCAGATCGGGTTTCATGACACGTTTGATCTTATCGAGCTGGTTCATGAGATTCGCACGGTTATGGAACCGGCCGGCGGAATCCGCCAGAACAACATCGGTCTTATGGGCTTTTGCATATTCGACCGTGTCATAGAGAACCGCCGACGGGTCTGCACCTTCCTGATGGGCAATCAGTTTCAGACCGAGACGGTCGCAGTGGACACGGATCTGTTCAATCGCACCGGCACGGAACGTGTCGCCCGCACCGACGACAACGGATATTCCCTGGCTCTGCAGGAACGACGCAATCTTCGCCACCGACGTCGTCTTGCCGGTACCGTTGACACCGGTAAAGAGGATCTTGACCGGTTTTTCATGTGTCCTGATATAGCCTACCAGATCGAACCCGTCACCCAGCACCTTTTCGATGGCGTGCTTGAGTGCTTCGGTCACGACCTTTTCCGAGGAAGTGAACATCTTCTTCTTGCTTCCCATGAGTTCCTCTTTCATGTGGGCGGTTATCGCTTCAGCTACCGGGAACGCGACATCGGATTCCAGCAGAACCATCTGCAGATCGAACAGCGCATCATCGATCGCCTTTTCCGACAGCGTCACTTCATGATTTACCACGAGCGATTTGAGTTTCGCAAGAACACCGGTATTTTCTTCTTCCTCTTCCTCGACCTGAACGTCGCTATTCTTTTTCTCTGTTGTGTTATTTTCGGATGCGGCAGACGGCGCGGGTGCTGCAACAGATTCCGGCGATGATGCTATCACATCTTCTTTCACCGGAACTGCTTCCGTCTCAGGTACCGACTCGGAAGATTTCTTATTCTTCTTCCCTAATCCGAGTTTCTTTTTAAGCCCATCGAACATTATTCTATTATTTCGTGTGCTGGCTATAAAGTACTCTCTCTCAGAAGAGCGGATTCCGCAGGGAAAAAACGCTAGATGAACGTCGAAACCGGAATGATTCCCGTAAGAACCAGACACGCGAGGATGAGCGGAACATGCACGAGATAGATGATCAGCGTATGCCGGCCGAGGAAACACACGGGTGCAAGTACCTTCGGACCGTCACCCAGTTTTTCCAGAGCCGCAATCCGTTTGCCTGCGGGATAGAGCAGTTTTCCGATCGCAAGACCGATCAGCATGACACCGAACCAGGGAATCAGCGGTTCATAGTCGACGGAAACGAATCCCGAATACTTGAATCCGAGCGGCAGAAGATAGGGTATGCTCAGATAGACCTGCGAGACGACCAGGTTCAGCAGAACAATGACGGTCCCGATACCGGCGATCGCATACCACGGTATCTTTTCCGACAGGAACGGAATCGCCAGGATCGTGCCCAGACCGATGAGCGACAGAACGCCGAACACGACGAATCCCGACGGATAGAAGATCCAGGTGACCACCGTGATGACCAGACCGAACAGGATCAGCTGGATACCGCGCTGCAGATAGCGTTTCACCGGTCTTTTCGCAAGAACCAGCGACAGCCCCGCAATGCCGATGAACGCAGATGCAATCGGTATGCTCGATGCCGAAACGGAACCGAACCACGGCGCATACGGCGTAAACGCGGAAAGACAATAGAGGATATGGTAGATGATCATGAAGATAAGCGCAATACCGCGGAATGCATCTATCTCGAAATATCGTCCCATGATTATCAACAGATATGCATGGGTCGGATTTATGATTTCCTACACCAATATCCTGAATATATGGAAGACAGGCATGTGGTGGAAGTTGCCGGATGCAGGGCAGTCATCGAAAACGGCACGGTAACGAAGATAACGGAATCACGTATCACGTTCTGTCCGTTCGCAAAACGGTTCGCATCGCCGATCAATCCGGTAACGGCAGAAACCGTCAGGAAGAACATCGAACACCGGATAGCGGCATTCGGCATGTGCACGCCGGACCGTCAGGTTCTTGCAACGGAATCCATGGTCCTGTTCGGTGCATCGGAACTGCTGACCACCGCCCTGCGGAACGGTACGCTCGATGCGGCCGTCATCGCCTGCGACGGGGCGGGAACAGTCATCGTCAGGACACCGGAACTGGTACAGGGTATCGGCGGCAGGATGTCGGGTCTCGTTTCGACCGTTGCGTATCCGGACGTCATCAGACGCATCGAAGATGCGGGCGGTATCGTCATCGACCGGGAACATGCATCGCTCGATGCGGCGGCAGGTGTCGCCGAAGCAAGACGCCGCGGATACGGAAAAATCGCCGTGACCGTTGCCGGATGCGGCATCGATGCGGCAGAATCCATCCGCAGACAATGGCCGGATACCGTCATCATCGCCGTCCATACGTCGTTCATCCGGACAGCAGAAGAAGCGGAAAGACTGTTTGCCGCATGCGATCTGGTCTTTGCCTGTGCATCGAAACATGTCCGTGACGCGGCGGCAGAAGCGGCATGTGTCCAGGGCGGTGTCGGTGTCCCGGTATTTGCGGCAAGCCCTGCAGGCAAACGGATCATCCTCGAACGGCTGATGGAAACGAACGAACCGTTCGTCGTGAAGAACATGAAACTTCCTGTCTGCGACATGGGAAAACAGCCGGATCCGCTGGTCTGAAAGAAAGTACCGCAACCATAATCATACTCTGAATCGAATAATACATCCGTGCAGATATTCTGCGTGCAGTAGGCCCCCGCCGGATCGATACGTAATCGCGTGAAATGACGGACGGGACAACAATACACGCAACATGCGCTCCCTGCCCGGTCAAAGATACGCGAGGG
>DALTWN010000210.1 GCA_029987045.1 Methanocorpusculum sp. | reverse complement strand
GACCGAGATACACGATACGTTTCGCTTCGGATTCCACGATCATCATCGACTGCTGCACGATACCCGGCATTTCCTGCCGGATCTGTGACGACAGCCTGTCTGCCCATCCGGCGTTCGATTCCTTCACCATCAGTGCATCCCTCCGCCGGTGAACAGGGCGATGAGTCCTGCAACGACTGCAGATATGATTCCGGAAACCAGTGCAGCGCCTTTGTTGAACGCAGAAAGAGCTACGGTGTTCTTGCCCCGGCATTCCGCCTGAACGGTCTCCAGGGTCCGCACACGTTCTTCGATCTGTTCGTTCGCCTGTCTGATCACTCTGATCTCGGTCTTGATGTCTGCGATATCCGTCTGCATGTGTTTCTGTGCCGTACTGATCTCTCCGAGTTCCCGCAGGATCCGTGATTCGACACCGAGGTCGTCGAGTGTCATGTCTGCACCTCGGTGACGTCGCATTCATAGTGATGGACCGGGGACGTCTCGCCGCAGATCATCCGTGGCCTGGTCCGGAGCTCGTAGGTGCCTGCCCAGCCGGGATACACGGTCGTGAACCGGACCGGATATTCGGCGCCGGCAACGATATCGAGCAGGTCGGGTCCGGTGTAGATGGTCGCATCGATCCGGTCGAACGAAGTCCCAGCCACCGGACTCACCCGCGTCGTGTTGGGCGATGAGAACCGGCAGGGTATCGGCCCATGCCGGGTCCATGTTTCGGAGATCCGGCCGGCAGTGTTGGTCTCGGTCTTCGTGTAGACGTCGGCCGCATGGATCAGCAGTCGGTCGAAACTCATCGGATCAGCCGTCCTGACAATCGCGGAAACTGCCGGTTCAGCTGCAGGACATCGACGTCGACGCGGTCGACCAGCGGGGTTCCCGAACGTGCAGAAGATCCTGCCGCTGCGATCAGCGGTTTCAGGGTTTCCTGGTACAGGTCTATCCAGACGGATGTTCCTGCGGATGATTTCCGCGTGTAACTGTAGTTGCCAAGCGTTTCCGACTGGTTACCGCCCCCGCGCTGTTCCACGGTCGTCATGTATCCTGCGACGAGGTATGCAAGCAGCTGGGTGCGTGAAGGTCCGGCAATGTCGTGCCCGCCGTCTGCATCCAGCTTCGCTTCTGCAGCGGGGCCGAATGCATCGAGTTGGTGTATGCTTACGGCGACGTTCGTCCACAGCAGCACGTCAGCGGGTGAAATCGTCATGGGAAACCTCCCTTATGCGGACAGACTGGTGATCTTGCAGACGGCGTCGGTCTTGCCGTTGCCGTTCGGGCGGATATAGGACGGCAGGAACAGTTCGTAGACGACGCCTTCCTGCATACCGATGTTGTTGTACTTCGGGTTCGCGAACTCGACCTTGTAATCGACCGGGTTGAGGAACTCGAAATGTTCACGGGCGGTATCGACCGGAGTGACGATCGCGGTACCGGACGGAACATGCGGGGTCACCAGGATATCGCCGTCGCCGAGGAAGTCACGGATCTGTTTCAGTTCGGTATCGCCGTTCTGGAACCGTTTCGGCATGAGTGCGCCGTAGATCGCCGGGGTAATGGACAGGTTGTAGGAATTGTTCTCACCGAACACTTCGTCTTCGTTGAGTGCGGCGATTGCATCACAGAGGTAGCCGCACATGGTGCCTGCGGTCGCGATGGATCCGCCGGTGACCGTGTTGTTTGCCGCCTGCGCGAATCCCTTGACGCCGTAGGTGGATCCGTCGGGTTTCCAGCCGTCGAAGATCATCTGGTCTTCCTTGCGGGCGACCTCGTATGCGGCGGCGTTTGCCGTGACAGACGGAAGAGAGTTCTCTTCGCCGACGCCTACTTCACGCTGTTCCCATGCGGCGATATCGGATTTCGGCATCTCGAACTCTTTCGAAAGACACGGAATCTGGACGATACGGGACGATGCGGTGATGGAATCCTTCTGTTCGGAACCGGTGACCATCTTCCACTGGACGAACGCGTCGGAGATGCCGGAGATATGGGTGTATTCGAATGCCGAGGTGCCTTCGCCCTTGACTTCCGGATTGATGGATGCAAGTCTGCGTCCCATCAGGCGGGTGCGGAGCGGGTTGATGAGCTGTCTGGAAATCTGGGTTGCTGCCCGTGCGAATGGTGTGTTCTGCATGATGTTTTTTGCCTCCTTAGATGAGCGACTGCACCATGATACGTGCGGTCTTTGCGGTGGTCGCCTGCTGTGCGATGGTGATGGTCTCGAGTGCTTTTGCTACCGGCGGATACGGGTTGGTCGCGGTAGTGGATGCAACGGTTCCGTTCGGACTGTAGACTTTCAGGGTACCGTCGTCGTTGGATGCGAGCA
>DALTWN010000209.1 GCA_029987045.1 Methanocorpusculum sp. | reverse complement strand
TATCTGCATGGAAACAAACTGAGTGATTCTGTGCGTTCGCACACTTTTACTCAGTTATAATTTAGCATTGATTTTTCCAAATTATAAATATTATGGCCCATAATACTGAAATATAGGGCGAATATGCGATATTATATTATTTTCATAAACTGAGTGATTGTGTGCGTTCGCACACTTTTACTCAGTTCAGATGCCTGACAATCACCGAGGGGATAAATCCAGCATGATTGAATGTATCCACAAAACAGCGACGCACGCGGTAACGAACCACGCCTGAGAGAAAAAGAAAAAGAGATTTAGAAGTCCGTCATGATACGGAACTGATCGATCTCTTCGGAGTCGAGTTCTGCAAGGAAACTCTCGGCAGCGTTCTTGATGTCTTTGCTTGCGGTAATCGCACGGCCGACGACGACGATGTCAGCACCTGCGGCGACTGCCTTCGTAACGACCGGCTGTCTGATACCGCCTGCAGTTGCAACAAGAATCTTTGCACCGTATTTCTTGCCGATTTCCTTGACTTTCTTGATGTCGCCCCAGCTGTATTCACCAGCTGCTGCTTCCTTGTCGATTGCACGGTGCATTTCGACATACTGCGGGAGAACTGCTGCTCCGCCGATCTTGCCGAGCTCTTCGATCAGCTTTGCCGGAGAGGCAACGTTGAGCATATCGATGATTGCATAGATACCGCACTTCTTTGCTTCCTTGATGAATGCTGCGATAGTCTCGATCGGTGCAAGACCGGAAACGACTGCTGCGTCGCCGCCTGCATTGGAGACCATACGTGCCTCGAGGTTTCCGGTATCGAGGGTCTTGATATCGGCAACGATGAAGCAGTTCGGGCGGATCTTTCTGATTTCGCCGATAACGGAGAGACCGAACTGTTTGATGAGCGGAGTTCCTGCTTCGAAGATGACGTGGTCATTCTGCGGTACACCGGTAAGGACACGCTGGACCTGACCCATGTCGACAAGATCCATGGCGACCTGGAGATACGGCGGGTTCCAGAGTCTCTGGACCTTGAATCCCATGACACCGTGTGCTGCTCTGTCCTTTTCCTTGAGAACAGTTGCTACATCCGGGAACTTCTCGAATGCACGGGAAATTGCGAGTCTGGTTGCACCGTAGTTGAAGCGGTAGAGTTTATTGAAGTCCTTTGCGGACGGGTCAATGAAGACACTGGCGACAACGACGATATCCTCGACGTCAACCTTGCCGAATACACCGTCTTCAAGACAGTCTGCAACCGCCTTGGAAACTGCTGCCTGTGCCGGACCGAAGATCTGGGTAACCTGTTCTCCGTGTTTCAGGGTTACCTTCGGAACAATCAGAACTGCCGGCTTGGGCAGGAGGTTCGGGCGGATAACACCGAGAAGCGGGGTATGACCTGCAGAGAGCTGGGTCAATCCATTTGCAAATGCGATACCTACCGGTCCGTTCTTCTCACCGATCATAAGGTCGATGTGAGCAAGTTCCGGACCGTCACCAACGAGAGCTTCACCAATTAAGAACATAAGACGATTCTCTGCTCTAGCGTATGTCGTACAGAAAGATAAAGGCAGTCATTCCCACATATATATAGGATATATAGTTACTATAGAGTATAGTCACAATCTTAATAGCTATTTCTCCGTAAAATAAAAGCATACTCGGGTGCATCATGGGTCTAAAAGAGATAATGATACCGCAAGAAAAGATTTTCTTTGAACTTTTCGAACAACAGGCAGACATTGCTGTCGAGGCTGCTACACATCTGGTGGATATCTTTACTGATTATCAGGATATTGAAACCAAATACCATGCTCTAAAGGACATTGAACACCGTGGTGATGAGGTCACTCACTAAGCACACGATAAACTCAACCAGACCTACATAACCCCATTTGAACCGGAAGAAATCTCACGACTCGTAAACACACTCGACGACATCGTCGATTTCATGGATGAAGGAGCACGGTTCCTCGTCATCTACAATATCGAAAAACCTGGGCCGGACCTTCTGGATATTGCAAACTGTCTTCTCGATGCTACAAAAGAAATTCAAAAGGCGGTCAAGCATCTGCGGACCTTGAAAGATGTTGACGCATTACAGGAGTCGATCAAAGAGATCAATCGTCTGGAAAATGTTGCAGACGATCTGGAGACAACAGCACTCCGAAATCTGTTTGCCACCAATGATCCGATATACATCCTGAAGATGAAGGACATCTATGAACACCTGGAAGCATCAGCAGATAAATGTGAAGATGTTGCAGATATCATGACGGGAATTCTCATTAAACACACCTGATTTTTCCTCTTTTTTCACGATTCTTTCCTGATTCT